>DATHFI010000058.1:0-11953 GCA_035490275.1 Planctomycetota bacterium | reverse complement strand
GACCGTCATCCGTAATCCGTCATCGGTCATCCTTTGAGTGTGGAGGAGATCCGTGGAAGTGTCAGGTTCGGTCGCCCCGGGCCCGTTGTTGAAGACGTTCAAGCGTCTTCCCTTGGAACTTACTCGTGGCGAAGATGTTTTTGTATTCGACGTCGAGGGTCGCAAGTACCTCGACTTCTACGCGGGGCACGCGGTCGCCTCCACGGGGCACTGCCATCCGCACGTCGTCCGCGCGATCCGGGACCAGGCCGCGAAGCTGATCTTCTACTCCAATGTCGCGGGCCTGCGCCTGCGCGACGAGGCCGCGGCGCTCCTGGTGTCGAAGGCGCCCTCCGGTTTCACGCAAGTCCTCTTCGCCAATTCGGGCGCCGAGGCGAACGAGAACGCGCTCAAAATGGCGCGCCGCCACACGGGCCGCGCCGGCGTCGTCGCCATGCACGGCGGCTTCCACGGCCGCACCGCCGGGGCCGTCAGCGTGACGGGCGTGGAGAAGTACCGCGCCTCCTCAGTCCCCCTCGTGCCCGGCGTCGCCTTCGTCCCCTTCGGCGACCTCGACGCCGCCTCGGCCGCGGTGACCGGCGGGACGGCCGCGGTGATCCTCGAGCCGATCCAGTCGATGGCGGGGGTGAAGACGGCGACCGCGGACTATTTCCGGGGCCTGCGCGCCCTCTGCGACCGCGCGGGAGCCCTGCTCATCTACGACGAGGTGCAGACGGGAATCGGGCGGACCGGCACGATGTTCTTCGCCGGCCGCCACGGCGTCCTTCCCGACCTCATCACGCTCGCGAAGGGGATCGCGAGCGGCGTGCCGCTCTCGGCCGTGCTCGTCCGCGACTTCATCGCGGACCGCGTGGCCTACGGGGACTACGGCGCGACCTTCGGCGCGGGACCCCTCGCGATGGCCGCGATGAAGGCGACGCTCGAGGTGATCGAGAGCGACCGCCTTCTCAACAACGTCGTCCGCACCTCCGCGTACGCCGTGGAGCGGCTGAAGAAAGTGCGCGGAGTCCGCGAGGTGCGGGGCCTCGGCTTCCTGCTGGGCCTGAAAATCGAAGCGGATGGCGCGAAGACGCAGTCGGAGCTCCTGCAGCGCGGAGTGATCGTCGGAACCGCGGACGAGCCGGGCGTGCTCCGCCTCCTCCCCCCGCTGACGCTGAAGCCCGAACATGTCGACACGCTGGCGGACCTCCTCGAGTCGGCGCCCTGAGATGAACATCAAGGGGCGCGACTTCATCACGACGCAGGATTTCTCCCTCCAGGAGCTCGAGGGCCTCATCCGCCGCGCGCGGGAGATCAAGCTCGACCTTCTCCACGCGGCGCCGCTCGCGGGGAAGTCGGTCGCGCTGATATTTCTCAATCCCTCGCTCCGGACGCGGACGACGATGGAGCTCGCCGTCGCCTCCCTCGGAGGGACGCCCGTCACGATGAACGTCGGGACCGATTCGTGGACCCTCGAGCATCGCGAGGGCGCGGTGATGGACGCCGGGAAGACCGAGCACGTGAAGGACGCGGCGCGCGTCCTGTCGCGAATCGTCGACGCGATCGGCGTCCGGGCCTTCGCCGGCCTCGAGAACCTGGAGGACGATCTCGCCGATCCCGTGATCTCCGCCTTCGCCCGCTATGCGGAGGTCCCGGTCCTCAACATGGAGTCCGCCCTCTACCACCCCATGCAGGGAATGGCGGATCTGATGACGATCGTCGAGCGGCGCGGCACGGCGAAAGGCGCGAAGGTGACGCTGACCTGGGCGCCCCATCCGAAGGCGCTCCCGACCGCGGTGGCCAACTCGTTCCTCCTCGCGGCGACGCGACTCGGCGCGAAGGTGACGCTGGCGCACCCGCCGGAGTTCCCGCTCCCCGACGACGTGATGCACCTCGCGGAGGATAATGCGCGGGCCGCGGGCGGAACCTTGGACGTGACCGCCGACCAGGAAGAGGCGCTCTCCGGCGCGCAGGTCGTCTGCGCCAAGTCGTGGGGCGGCCTGCCCTACTACGGCCGGTGGCAGGAGGAAAAGAGGGTGCGCGAACTGTACGCCGGCTGGATCGTGGACGAGCGCAAGTTGGGCGCCACCGCGGACGCCTTTTTCCTCCACTGCCTTCCCGTCCGGCGCAACGTCGAGGTCGCGGACGCCGTCCTCGACGGCCCGCGGAGCGCCGTGTACGACGAGGCGGAGAACCGCCTGCACATCCAGACGGCGATCCTGGAGGCGATCCTGTGAAGGCGGAACACGTCGACCTGCTCCGGCAGGCGCTGCCCTACATCAACCGGTTCAAGAACAAGGTCTTCGTCATCAAGATCGGCGGCGACATCGCGGATGAAGAGCCGACCCTGCTCCCCTTCTGCGAGGAAGTCGCGCTCCTCGTCCAGGTGGGGATCCGCGTCGTCGTCGTCCACGGCGGAGGCAAGCAGGCGACGGAGCTCTCGGAAAAGCTCGGGATCGAGCCGCGCATCATCAACGGCCGCCGGGTGACGGACGACCGCACGCTCGACGTCGTGAAGATGACCTTCGCGGGCCTCATCAACACGGAGATCCTCGGCGCGCTCCGCCGGTACGGGATCGCGGCCGTGGGGCTTTCGGGCGTGGACGGGAACATCGTCCACGCGACCCGCCGCCCGCCGAAGCGGCTGCTCAACGAGGAGACGGGAAAATCGGAGATGGTCGATTTCGGCCACGTCGGGGACATCGACCGGGTGGACGACCGCCTCCTGAAGGTGCTCCTCGACGCGGATTACGTGCCGGTGGTCGCGTCGCTGGGGGCGGACGCGGAAGGCCACGTCTTCAACATCAACGCCGACACCGTGGCCGGGTTCATCGCCCGGTCGCTGGGCGCGGAGAAGCTGATCCTCGCGAGCGACGTCGACGGGATCTACAAGGGCGACGGGGGGACGCGCGAGATCATCCAGCGGGCGACCATCGAGGAGGTGCGCGGGCTCATCCGGACCGGCGTGATCCGCGGCGGCATGGTCCCCAAGGCGGAGTCCGCCATCGAGGCCCTCGGGAAGGGCGTGAGCTCGGTCCACATCATCAACGGGATGCGGCCGACCGCCCTGCTCACGGAGATCTTCACCGACAGCGGCTGCGGCACCATGATTTTCCGGTAACTGTGCCGGGACAGAGGGGGAGGGAGCACACTTGGGGAGCGGGGTGCATGTCCGGGAGTCGCCGTTGCATTGCGCTTGTCCGGCTCCGGTCTCATGAATCCCGGTAAACTGGCTCCCGGTAATGACGGCCCACAGGCTCTTGAATGTCCTATGTTCATCCACAAGATGAGAATCGACCCCGAAAAAATCGGTCTCGTCATCGGCCCCGGGGGCAAGACGTTGCGCGGCATCGAGGAGGAGTCGGGTGCGACCGTGGAGATCGAGGACGACGGCTCGGTCATCGTGGCCTCGAAGAACCTCGACGCCGTGAAGCGCGCCCGGCGGATGATCGAGGCGATTACCGAGGATCTTCAAAGAAGTGGGGGTTCGTGAGGTCCGATGGGCTCGAATCTGGCAGGCGGGGCGTTCGGGAGAGGCGCTGCGGCACCATGATTTTCCGGTAGGAGACCCGCCCATCCCCGTCGTACTATCGGCGGGTATCGAGGATTTACAATGCGCGCGCTCGTCCTCCCGATCCTCCTGGCGATGTGCGGCGTCGCGGCCGCGCCGCAGGATCCCGGGGCCAAGCCGAAGGTCGACCCGAAGAAAGTCAACGAGGCGATCGACAAGGGCGCCGCCTATCTCCTGAAGCGGTACGCCGAGGGGATCAACAACACCTCGTGGACCTCTCCCGTCGAGCTGGTCGTCCTCACCCTGAGCCACGCCGAGGTCAAGCCGACCGATCCCGTCTTCGCGAAGTGCCTCGAGAGGATGCTCGACGCGAAACTCGAGTACACCTACCGCGTCTCCCTCCAGGCGATGGCGCTCCAGAGGCTGGACCCCAAGAAGTACCAGGATCGCCTCGCCGCGTGCGCCCAGTGGCTCGTCGAGACCCAGTGCGCCGAGGGCGAGTGGGGTTATCCCGGCACGCTCGAGAGCGAGAACGAAGTGCCGAAGAAGATCACGATCCCACCTCCGAAGAAGGAAGGGGAAGGCTGGAAAATCCAGAGGCGGACCCGGCCCGACCCCAAGATCAAGGGAGACCAGTCGAACGCCCAGTTCGCGCTGCTCGGCTTGAGGGCGTGCCAGGAATCGGACGTCGAGATCCCCAAGGAAACGTGGGCGGCGGCGCTGAAGTTTCAGCTCTCCACGCAGCGGCCGGACGGAGGATGGGGCTATTACTTCCATGACATGCGGGACAAGACGAGCTACGGCTCGCTGACGCTCGCCGGGACCTGCGCCGTGGCGATCTGCCGCAATTACCTGGGCATGAAGGAGCCGCTGAAGGATCCCTCGGTCCAGCGCGGGCTCGCGTGGATGGCCCGCCGGCTCGACTTCGACGAGAATCCCGAGGTCACGCGCTCCAACGTCATCGACCCCAAGGCGTGGCACTACTACTACCTGTACTCCATCGAGCGGACCGGCATCCTCTGCCGCACGGAGAAGTTCGGGGACCAGGAGTGGTATCCCGGCGGCGCTCAGTGGCTCATCCGCAACCAGCGGACGGGCGGGAGCTGGGGGACCGGGGTGCGGATGGCCTGGAGGGCGGCGGGAGACCTGGAAACCGCCGACACCTGTCTCGCGATCCTCTTTCTCACGCGGTCGACGCCGCCCCTCGTGGAAACCGGCGGCGGTAAGAAGAAGGACGCCAAATAGGTCGGCTACCCGCTTCCAGATCCCAGATTCCAGTTTCCGAAGTTGCGAGCTTCGAGTCCGAATTCTCGAACGCATCCAAGGGACGTTGGGCTTGAAACTCGAAGCTGGATGCTTCGGGAAGCTGGGGTCTGGGATCTGGGAACTTGAAGCTAAGCCAGTCCCCCAGATAGCCGGGCTGGCTTTCCCCCCGGCGCCTCCCTACCATGGAGTCATGAAAGGCGGGTTCGCGGAATTCGCGCGGCGGCCCGACGACGCCCTCGAGCTCGTGGAGGGCGCCCTCCTCATCGCGAAGGAAGCCTACCCGGGCCTGGATCTCGACCGGTACCGGAGCAAGCTCGACCGCCTCGGCGAAGAGGCGCGCCGCAACCTCCCCGCGAAACCCGCCCCCTCCGCCGCCGTCGAGGGGCTCAACGAATTCCTCTTCGGCCGCGCCGGCTTCCGGGGCAACAATGAGGACTACTACGATCCCCGCAACAGTTTTTTCAACGAGGTCGTCGACCGCCGCCTCGGCATCCCGATCACCCTCTCGATCCTCTACTGCGACGTCGCGCGGCGGGTGGGCCTGCACGCGATGGGCGTCGGCTTCCCGGGCCGCTACCTCGTGAAGTGCCAGGCGGGGCGGCGCGAGCTCATCGTCGACTGCTTCGACGGGCGCCTCATCGGGCGCGAGGACTGCCAGAAGCTCCTCGATTCGATGTACGGCGGCAAACTCACGCTGACGGACACGATGCTCCGCGTCTCCGGCCCCCGGGAGACGCTCGCCCGGGTCCTCAACAATCTCAAGGGCGTCTACCTCGGGCGGCGCGACTTCGACCGGGCCGGACGCTTCATCGACCTCTCGGAGCAGCTCCTCCCGGGCGTTCCGGAGCATGCCCGCGACCGCGGGATGGTGCTCCTCGGCCAGGAGCGTTACGGCCAGGCGCTGGAGCGGCTCGAAGAATACCTCCGCCTCGCCCCCAAGGCGTCCGACGCCGCCACGGTCCGCCGGCATGTGAAGATGACACGGACCCTGCTGTGCCATCTAAATTGACCCCGTCTGTTCCGACGGCTGACGGCCGACGCACCCATGGACTTTAAATTCGATCTTTTCGGCGAGGGCCCGAAGGATACTTCCCTGCAAGGTCGCATCAAGGAATGGGTCCGCGCCCAGTTCGAGGTCCCCGCGGAAGTGCCCGTCCTCGTGACCGAGATCTACTGCGACCAGCCCGGGTGCGCGCCGATCGAGACCCTCGTCGCCATCCTCGATCCCGTCGGCCGCCGCCAGTTCAAGATGGGCCGCCCCATGCGCGAGGTCGAAAAGGGGGACATCCGCCACATGCTCCCGAATCCCGAGGGCCACGGGCCGCGCATCGACGTCGACAAGCTCGGCTCGGGGAAGTGGCAATAAGGGGGGCAGGTGAGTTTCCAGATCCCAGTTCCCAGATCCCAGATTCCGAAGTTTCGAGCTTCAAGCCAGAATAGGAAGGGCCGTATCGGCTCTGGCTGGGAACTCGCCGCTTGCGGCGTCGGGAAGCTGGGGTCTGGAATCTGGATGCTTGAAACGGGTCAATAACCGCATGAGTACTTCCGTGGACCCCGTCCCCGTCTCCGTCCTCACGGGCTGGCTCGGCGCGGGCAAGACGACGCTCCTCAACCGCATCCTCCGCGAGCGCCACGGGCGCCGCATCGCCGTCATCGAGAACGAGCTCGGGGAGATCGGCGTCGACGCCGAGCTCGTCATCGGGACGGACGAGGAGCTCATCGAGATGAACAACGGGTGCGTCTGCTGCTCCATCCGCGGCGACCTCATCCGAACGCTCCACGGCCTCCTCCGGAAGCGGGAGAAGTTCGACGCGATCCTGATCGAGACGACGGGGGTCGCCGACCCCTCGCCCGTCGCCCAGTCCTTCTTCGTGGACGACGAGCTCCGCGCGCGGCTCGCCCTGGACGCGATCGTCACCGTCGTGGACGCGAAGCACATCGCGCTCCACCTGGAGTCCGACGAGCCCGCCCGCGAGCAGATCGCCTTCGGCGACGTGATCCTCCTGAACAAGATCGACCTCGTCGCGCCGGCCGAGGCGGACCTTCTCGAGGCGCGCATCCGCTCGATGAACGCGCTCGCCCGGATCCACCGGACGGTGCGGGGCGAGATCGACCTCGCGAAGGTGCTCGGCCTCGGAGCCTTCGATCTCTCGCGGAAGCTGGAGCTCGCGCCCGACTTCCTGGCGGGCAACGGCGCCCACCACGACCCCGCGATCCGCTCGCTCTCGCTGACGGAGCCCGGAGCGCTCGACGGCGCGAGACTGAACGCGTGGCTGGGGACGCTGCTCAAGACCCGAGGCGGCGACATATTCCGGATGAAGGGGATCGTGCAGGTGAAGGGGGAGGCGCGGCGCGTGGTTTTCCAGGGCGTTCACATGATGTTCGACGGGCGCCCCGACCGCCCGTGGGAGCCCGGCGAGGATCGCACGAACCGCCTGGTGTTTATCGGGCGAAATCTGCCGGAAAGCGAGTTGAGATCGGCCTTGGCAAATTGCAGGGCGGACCGGGAGTAGCGGTCAGCCGTCAGCGGGCTTCGTTGAAACCCCGGACGAACCACCAAAACACATAGCCACCAAGCCGAGCCTTGGTGGAGGCCGCAGAAGGGCGTGGCCCTTCAGGCCGCGCACCGGCCCTGCCGGGCCGGAGGGACGGCGGGGAGGGCCGCGGAAGAAGGCGGCTTCTCCCGCGGCCCTCCCGATCGTCCCCTTCTGCGGCCAGTCCTTGGTGTCTTTGTGCCTTGGTGGTTGGATTTCAACAGAGGCCCGTCAGCGCTCAGCAGTCAGCTTACGGCTGCTTGAAGCTCGCGGCTCGAAGCTGGAAGCCCGCCTTATTATCATCCCACCATTTTTTGCCCGCCTGGATCTGCGCTTCGAATTCCGCATCCGGCAGGAAAGCGTTGATCCGGATCTTGCCGCCGGTGAGGGCGCCGATCGTGTAGCCCGCGTTCCAGCGGGTCTCGAAATCCTTGTCCTTCAGCCGCTCGAAGAGTCTTGAAACGACCTCGGGGTCGCGCATCCGCTCCGCGGCGAGGAATGAGGCACGCCGGACTCCCCGGGGCGCGGCCTCGAAGGCCTTGAAGATCGCCTCCCTCGCCTTCGGATCGTCCGAACGCCCCAGGGCCATCGTCAGGAACGCCTTCGTCTCGCCGTCGGTCGAGGCGGCGAGCATCGCCAGGATCGGCTCCGCGGCCGCGGAGCTGTCGTGGAAGGCGAGGACGGCCGCGAGCTGGCGGCCATGCTCCGGCTTCACCTCGGCCTTCTGGAGCCGCTCCGCGTACCGCTTCATGCCGGCCGGGATCGAAAGAAGATCGTGATGATGCAGGGCCGCGAGGAACTCCTCGTTGACGAACATGGGCTCCATCGCCCAGGAGTCTTCGCGGTCGTCGACGTCGTTCCAGGTCGCGTACCCCGAACCCCAGCGCTCGGGGTCCTGGTTCGAGAGCGCCCCCCGAACCTCCTCGAAGAAGGCCTCCGCCTTCGCGTCGAGGAGCTCCGGCAGGGCGTCCCAGGCCTTGTGGTCCAGGAGCAGCCTCCGCAGGCGGGCCTTCGCTTCCGCGTCCTTCTCCTCGCGGTAAGCCGGAACGAGCAGCGGGACCGCCTGGCGGCCGAGGGATCCGAGATCCCCCGTCGCCTTTTCCCGGACCGCGACGTCCTCGGAGCGGAGCCGGACGACGCCGTCCGCCACGCGCCTGGCGAGCTCCTCCGCCGCCAGCGCCGGGGGTTCGGGCTTCGATTCGACCGGGGGTTGCGGAACGCTCATGCCTCCCGGCCCCATGTGCTCCATCCGGATGCTGAAAATCGCGAGCATCGCCAACGGCATCATGGTCAGCGTGCCTTGGACGACGGCGCCGAAACCGAAATCCTGCGCGATGATCTCCGCGCAATCTTTTTCCGTGCGCCAGAGGGTGAACGACCAGTCCTCGAATTTCAGCTGCTTCACCGGCTCCGGTTTCTCCTCCCCGGCGAACTTGAGGACCATGTCGAGGACGCCCTGCGGCCGGAGGCCCAGGAGGCCCGAGGCCGATGCCGCGTCCTTGGGCAGCCGCGCCGTGGCGCCGGAATCCTCCGGCTTCGCCCCGAGCGCCGCCTTCACGATCGTGTCCTGGAATCCGAGCGCGAAGACGGTGTCCTGGAGTCCGAAACACGGGCTCGATCCGGGGGGCCCGCCGGCCGCCCAGAGGCTCATCTTCCCCTCGGTGGAGGCGGTGAAGCCGCCGATTTTTTCGGCCATCGCCTCGACCCGCTCCTTCGCCTTCGCGGCGTCGGGGGTCCGCACCAGGAGCAGGAAGCCGGTGGGCAGAAGGTCCGGGGAGGCGAGCCCCTCGTGGTCCACCATCGCCACCAGGACTTCATTGCCGATCGAGGCCGCCATCTCCTTCGGCGTCATGCCGAGGCGGTTCTTCATTTCCTCCTCGAACTGCTCGAGGTAATCCCGCCCCTCCTCGTCGGTCGAGCCCTTCCGATGGACCTCCTGGAACCGGTGGACGAACTGCTCGATCGAAGCCCACAGTTCCGTGCCCCCCTTCAGATTGTGATGGGCGAACCCGACGGTCCCCTTGGGAAGGTTGCCGAGCAGGTCCTTGGGGCCCGGCGGCTGGCGGAGGGCGTCGTAGAGCCGGCACGGCGGATCGACCGGAAACCTCAGGCGCGACGAAACCTGGCCGGGACGGAAGGCGGCTTCGAAAACCGCCCCGGGCATTTTCCGGATCTCGAAGACCGCGTCCGCCTCGTCCATGGAGTGCTGCGACAGGCGGGAATTTCCGAACGGGCCGGAGAAGGATTTCGCGTACTCGCCCCAGTCGTACCGGGTGAAAGCCCGCAGCGCGGGGTCGTCGGAGGCGGGGCTGAACTGGGCGTACAGGCGGTTCTTCCGGAGGTCGCCTCCGGCGCCCTTGCCCGCGGCGCGATCGAGGGCCGCCGCCAGGGTCGGCCAGCTCGTCGTCGCGAGGAGGCGCGTCCCGAGGCAGGCCACGAAGACCGGTTCCGGGGATTTCAGGTCCCCCATTTTCCGGATCGCGAAGATCTTCACCCCCTGGTGCGCCTTCTCCTCGGCGGCGAAGACCTTGAGATCCTCCTCGACCAGCTTCTTGAAGAACGCGCCGTCGGACGACGTCGCGATGAGCATCCAGGGAACGCCGCCGCGGGGCGCCCCGGTGAGGGCGACGGCGATCCGCTGGATCGAGGGCAGCCCTTCCTTGAGATCCTTCAGCAGCCGCTCGGGGACGATCTCGAGGGTCTTGGTGAACCACTCCTCGATGACCGCGCAGAGCTTCTCCTTGCCTTCGGCCGTGGTGACCGACCCCACGTACTCCCTCCAGTCCTTGAGGAGGCGGGGGGCCTTGACCATCTCGACGAAGGCGAGGGTCTCCTCGGGAAGAAGCTCGGCGACGTCGTCGGCCTTGCCGGGCCCCGCGTCCTGGAAGAGGAGCGTCGGGGTCGTGATGGCGAGGAAAAGGGCCGCCAGGAGCGTGCCGGCGGCGGATTTTACGACGAGCATGGATCGGCCTCCTCGGGATCCGCGGGGGGGCTGGTCGCCCATTCAGGTATTGTTCGGGTAAGACGACGGACGGGCCCCGGTATTACCCGATATCGCGACCCGAGACCAGTACTATTGACGAGCTCCATCCCGCGATATCGGGAGTCGGAAGTCGCGCGTCGAGAGTCGAGAGTCGCGGAGGGAAGTCCCGGGCCGCGAGTCGAGGCCTGACTTGGAGGATACATGGAACTGGATCTGGGGGCGCTCGACAGGCGCGCCGCGTATCGGGCGTTGATCAGCATGATCATCCCTCGGCCGATCGCGTTCGTCAGCACGCTCGGCCCCGCGGGGAACGTCAACGTCGCGCCCTTCAGCTACTTCAACGGGGTCTCGAGCGCGCCGCCCATCGTCTCGATCAGCGTCGGCCCCAAGCGGGGCGGGACGAAGGACACGGCGGCCAACATCCGGCGCGAGGGCGAGTTCGTCGTCAACGTCGTCACGCCGGAGCTCATGGCGGGGGTTATCGTGGGCGCGACCGACCCTCCGCCCGAGGTGAGCGAGCTCGAGCTCGCGAAGCTCACGCCCGCGCCCTCGTCGAAGGTCCGCACGCCCGGGGTGAAGGAATCGCCGATCCGGATGGAATGCGCGCTCCACCAGGTGGTGGACGTGGAGGGAGGCACCTCGCTCATTCTCGGCCGCGTAGTCCACGTCCACGTGGACGACGCGGTGTGGGTGGAGGGCCGCGTCGATCCGAGGCGGCTGACTTTTGTCGGGCGGCTGGGGGACGACTTCTATTGCAGGGTCAACGACATCTTCGAGGCGGCGCGAGGAACGGCCACTGGAGGATAGGGATTCGTTCGCCGTTGGCCGTTGACCGTTACGTTCGCCGTCAACCGTTCACCGTAACGGCAAACGGTGCACGGCCTACGTAACGGCAAACGGTGAACGGCGTACGTCCTTACCAGTCTACTTCCTCGTCTTTACTCGCCCTGTTCTCCACGCGAGCCATCACGAAGAGCAGATCTGAAAGCCGGTTGAGGTAGACAATCACGATCGGAGGAATCTTCGTCGCGGCGGCGAGTCCGACGACCTTGCGCTCCGCGCGGCGGCCGACGCATCGGGCGAGGTGCAGCATCGCCCCGCCCTTCGTGCCCGCCGGCAGGATGAAATTCTTGAGCGGCCGCAAGTTCCCCTCCCACGCGTCGATGAGCTTCTCGAACGCCTCGATCTTGGCCTCGGTGATGAGCGTCTTCGGCTTGCGCTTCTTCGGATCGTACTTGGGGTCGGCGAGCTGGGCGCCGACGGAGAAGAGGTCCGACTGGATCCCCGCGAGCACCGGGTCGAGCGACTTGTCCTCGAGGAACGCCCGCGCGGCGCCGATCGCCGCGTTCAGCTCGTCCACGTCGCCGTACGCGTCGACGCGGGCATCGTCCTTCCGGACACGGGTCCCGTCGAAGAGCCCCGTGGATCCGTCATCGCCCTTCTTCGTGTAGATCTTCATGGAACGAGAGTACCACGGGAAAATGGGAGCCGAAGCGGGAACCTGACTGATTCTGGATTCTCGATTTTGGATTTTCGGGGCCTCATCCCAGAATCAAGAATCGAGAATCAAGAATCGCTCCGTAGGCCTTTCAAACGTTGGTAGAGCAATTCGTGCGTGGGGACCGGGACTCCCACGTTGTGCGCTCGCCGGACAAGTTCTCCACTCAGTGCCTCGGTCTC
>DATHFI010000057.1:0-9720 GCA_035490275.1 Planctomycetota bacterium | reverse complement strand
GCGGTCTACTCGAGAACCTGGATCGATTACGTGGCGACCGGCGTGTCGCTCCTCGGAACATCAATCCCCGTGTTCTGGCTCGGGCTGCTCCTCATCCTGGCGCTCGGGCAATGGCTGCCATACGGGGGGAACCTGGACCCGACGCTGGAGGTCCCCCGCCGCACGGGGTTCATGATCTTCGACTGCCTCCTGGCGGGAGACCGAGCCGCCCTCGCCGACGCCCTGCAGCGTCTCGTGCTCCCCGCGTGCACGCTCGCCACGATTCCGCTCGCGATGACGGCGCGGATCACGCGGGCGTCGATGCTCGAGGTGCTGGGGAGCGATTACGTGCGGACCGCGCGCGCCAAGGGGCTCGCGCCCTACCGCGTCGTCATGAAGCACGCCTTCCGGAACGCGCTCATCCCGGTCGTGACGCTCGTCGGCCTCGAGTTCGGCTACCTGCTCGGCGGCGCGGTGCTGACGGAGACCGTCTTCGCGTGGCCGGGGATGGGATCGTTCCTCGTCGCGTCGGTGATCGACAGCGATCCGATGTCGGTCTGCGGCGCCGCGATGGTGATCACGGCCCTGTTCATCCTGGTGAACCTCGCGGTCGACGTGGCCTATGCGTTCATCGATCCGAGGATTCATTATGCATAGAGAGCTTTCAGCCGACAGCCGTCAGCCGGCAGCTCCAGAATCCAAGAAGCAGGAAGCTGTCAGCCAGAGGCCATGAAACCGATCACGAACCGGGCCCTGAAGGTGCTCCTGCGACATCGCGCGGCGATGGGCGCGCTCGCGGTCCTGATCCTGCTGTGCCTGCTGGCGCTCGGCATCGGAATCGTCAGCCGCCATTCGCCCGCGGAAATGAATTCGGACAAGATCCTGAAAACGCCGTCAGGGTCTCACTGGCTCGGGACGGACGAGCTGGGAAGGGACATCTTCGCGAGAATCGGGTACGGCGGGCGCGTGTCGCTGGCGATTGGCTTGGCCGCGGTCGCGCTCGCCATGGTCGTCGGCGTCCCGCTCGGCGCGATCGCCGGATTCTTCGGCGGGAGGACCGATTTCGCGATCTCGCGGATCCTCGACGTGCTCCTCGGGATCCCGTCGATCCTGCTGGCGATCCTGATGGCGGCGGCGATGCAGCGCGGGCTCGGGACGCTGATCCTCGCGGTGGGAATCGTGGGGATTCCGCAATTCGCGCGCCAAGTCCGGGGAAGCGTGCTGTCGCTGCGCGAGCAGGACTTCGTCCAGGCGTCTCGGGCGCTCGGCGCGTCGCCGTTGCGGACGCTGTGGCGCGAGGTGCTCCCGAACGCGCTCGGGCCGATCATCGTGCTGGCGACGCTCGGAGTGGGTTCGGCCGTCCTGACGGCGGCGGGGCTTTCGTTTCTCGGGCTGGGCGTGGAGACAGGCACCCCTGAGTGGGGCGAGATGCTCCGCGAGGGACGGGTCGCCTTCCGGTCGTCGACCCACCTCGCGATCTTTGCGGGCCTCGCGATCACGCTGACCGTGCTCGCGATCAACATCTTCGGCGACGGCCTCCGGGACGCGCTCGATCCGAAGGCGGAAAAGAAAGCCTGAGGCCAGCTTCGAGCTTCGAGCTCCGAGCTTCGAGCCGTGCCCTTTCGGGTCAAAGTAGATCAATTCACGGCGTAGAGTAACTCGACCTGGGACATGAGCCCGCCATGAAAAAAACGGTCGTGACTTTCGTGAGGCGATTCACCGCAGTCCTGCTCATCTTGGCTTCCCTGACCATGCTGGGTTTCGAATATTACGTGGGTCGATGGAACACCGGCGTCGTCAACTACCTTCTCCTGGCGTGCTTCGCTCTGTGGGGGATCAGTCCCTACGGCGTATTTCTGTTGCTCGGATTCGTCCTCAGGGACTCTCCGGCGCCTTCCCTGATTTGTTCGATCGGCGCGATCGTCGCCGTCGTCCTCGGCATGTGGGTTTTCTACGACGGCATTTTCGTTCACCTCGACGCTCAAAACGCCCTGCTATTCCTCTTCGTACCCATGTATCAGTGGGCTTGGGCGACCGTGATCGCGATCATTTCCTGGAGCCTTGTCCTCGCCAGCCGAATCCGCACCCCCTGAGCGCGGCTGAAGCAATTATTCCATCGGCCCGGCCGCGCCATTGAAGGAAGCCTCCGCCGATGTATCCTTGCGCCATGAACCCCACTGAGCTCCTGGCCTTCATGCGGAGCCATTCCCTGGCGGTCCAGGCCTCGGTGTCGCCGTCGGGCGCGCCCCAGGCGGCCGTCGTCGCATTCGCCGTGACCGACGACTTCGAGATCCTGTTCGACGCCCTCGAGTCCACGCGGAAAATCCCCAACCTTCGGAAGAATCCGAAGATCGCGCTCGTCATCGGCGGCCTGACCGAAGGGAACGAACGCACGGTGCAGTACGAGGGAGTGGCCGACGAGCCCCACGGCGCCCCGCTCGAACGGCTGAAGGAGATTTACTTCGCGCGATTCCCGGACGGCCGCGACCGCCTGACCTGGCCCGGCCTGGTCTACGTCCGCGTTCGACCCCGGTGGATCCGCTACAGCGACTTCAACCGCCGGCCCCCCGAGATCGTCGAGTTCAAGGGCGAGCAGTTGCGAACCCGCGCCGAGCGGTAGGCGGCCTCTTCCACCGGGGCGGCCGAGATTCCAGATCCCTGATTCCAGATCCCAGTTTTCCGAAGTTCCGAGTTGCAAGCCGGAGGTCAGGAGCGCATCGGAGCGCAATCCGTGTGATTCCCGGCTATGGAGCTTGCGGCTGGAAACTTCCGATGGCTGGGATCTGGGATCCGGAAACTCGAAACTCACCCACTCCCCTTCCCCCCTTCGGATTTACTAATTCCTCATCCACAGGTACCTTAGACCGCCAAGTCACACGGACGTCGGAAGGATTTCCATGAGCGCGCGTACGAAGCGGGTGGTCCTGATCATCGGGTTCACGGCCGCCGTTCTCGGGGTCCTCGCCCGGACACCGCTCCGCCGATTGATCCGGCCCCACACCCACAAGCACGAAAACCCGACGGGCCGGTTCGCGAACCCGGAGGGTCTCGCCATCGACGCGCAGGGCGTCTTCTACGTCGGCAACCAGGACACGGGGAGCCTCGTCATCGTGGACCGCGCCGGGAAACTCGTGAAGACGATCACGTCGCTCGAGAGCTATCGGAACGGCAGCGGGGAGCCGGGGGGATTCTGTCGCGGACTGTACATCGTCGTCCCCGAGCCCGGCCGCGTCATCCAGACCGCCACGCACAACGTGGTCGAGTTCGACACGCGGAGCGAACCTCCGAAGCTCGTCCGCATCATCGGGAGCCGGGGCTCCGGGCCGGGCCAGATGGATGGACCCGAAGGCGTGTCGCGCGACGTCAACGGCGACCTCTACGTCACGGACGAGCACAACCGGCGGATCAACGTCTTCAACTCGGAGGGCAAGCACCTCAGGTCCTGGAGCGTTCCGCAGGATCCGCAATGCGTGAACGTCCGTGGCGACCGGGTCTACGTCTCGCTGAACAAGCGGAATTATCTCGCCTGCTATTCGAAGGAGGGCGTTGAGCGGTTCCGCATCGGCCACGAGGCACTCTTCCCCATCGTGCTGTACATCACGATGCCCGCGGCATTGATAAGCCTCGTGGTCTTCATGATGCTCCGACGGCCCAGGATCGCGCTCATCCTGGCGGCGGTGTTCGGCGCCGTTGGCGCGGGCGGCAGCTGGGCCGACTATATCCGCCACACCGGGCCCGGCGAATTCCGCGTGCCCGACGACATCGCGGTCTCCCCCGACGGCAACGAGCTCTTTATCGTCGACCGGTACAACTGCAGGATCCAGGTGACGGACCTGGACGGCCATTTCAAGAGGGAGTTCGGGAAGGCGGGGAAAAAGCCGGGCGAGCTTTCCGATCCCAAGCAACTCGCCTTCGATCCCGAGGGGAATCTGTGGGTCGCCGATAGCGACAACCACCGCTTACAGGCTTTCAGTCGCGAAGGGAATTTCCTGAGGATCCTGGACTAGCTCGAAGCTCACTTCGCCGGCGGCTTGTAGACCTTGTACTGGTCGTCGATGCCCAGGCCGAGCACGGCGCCTGGCTCGACGCGCTGCTCCTTGCGGACCTTGTGCGGCTTGCTCCCCTTTTCCACAACCACGGCCATGATGCGGTAGATCCCCGGCGCGAGCTCCAGCTCGGTCACTTTCTCCTTCCCCTTCCCGGGATATCCCCCGATCGTGACGGAGAGGCTGATCGGGCCGCTTACGAACACCTGCATTTCGCCCGGGGAACGGTTCGAGAGTCGGAGGCGCGGCAATCCCCCCGAGCGCTCTTCGAACACGGGCATCTCGTTGATCAGGGTCGCGTCGGTGGCCTCGTCGTACGCAGTCCCGATCTTCGCGGCCGCGGCGGCGCTCGTGGGACGGATGCGCCCCGACGCCAGGTCGCGGGCCACCTGCGCCAGCTCCTGGGCCCTGTCCTTGTCGATTCCCTCGCCGCGCAGCGCGACCGCCAGGAGATCGCAGCAGGCGGCCCATGGCCGCACGTCGCCCCACACCACGGGCAGGTCCTTGAGCGCCTCGCGCAGCGTTTCGCCGGCGCGGCGCCACTCCTTCACCGCCATCTGGGCCTTCCCGAGCTCCATCGCGAGTTCGAGCTCCTCGGGCTGGGCCTTCACCACCGCCTCGAGGCGCTCGATCGCCTCCTTGTACAGCTTCAACTCGACGAGGGCTTCGCCGGCGCGCCGCAGGGCCTCGACATCGAACTTCAGGGCCAGCGCGCCGTCGAGGGCGGCGAGCGCCTCCTTCGGACGCTTCATCAGCAGGAGCGCCCGCCCCTTCCAGTAGAGCGCTTCGAATCCGGGATCCACCTTCTCCGCGATTTCCGCCGCGGCGAGGGCCTCGCGACCCGACCCCAGCTCCGCCGCCCAGCGCGCCAGGATGCGGTTCGCGTCGGAGCTCGCGGGCGACAGATCCACCGCCTTGCGCCCCAGCGCCGCGCCCTGCTTCGCGTCCGTCGCGGCGAGGGCCGCGTCGATCGCCTTCCGCAGCTCCGCGACGGGCCCCTTCGCCTTCCGGTCCGGGAAGGCGGCGCGCGATCTCGCCTCGCGGGCCAGGAAGGAGCTGTCTTCCGCCCCCGCGTACGGAATCCCGATCGCCTCGACTTCGCGCGCCAGCTCGAGGGCCTTCGCGGAGTCGCCCCCGTCGAGCGCGGTGGAGATCGACTTGTACGCGGTCTTCGCCGTCTCGCGGTTCTTCGTCTGCCGCGCCTTCATCCCCGAGGCGTACGGCGCGTAGAGCGGGTCGCCCACGTAGACCGCCATCCACGACGTGAACATCGTGGCCATCGTCATCGACTCGCCGAACGTGTACCCCTGCAGGAAGCGCTCGAAGAAAACGGTGCCGTACGGGAAGCCGGCGGCGAGCGGCTCGTACACCGTCCCGCAGGTCCCGGTGATTCCGTGGTGGACCAGCGGCCCGGTCCAGTTCTGGCTCTTCCTGCGTAGCACGCTCGCGCTGAACGAGTGGAGGTGCGCCCCCACCGCGCCGGGCCGGAACCGGAATGTGTCTTTCGAGCAGACCATGTTGCCCGTGTACCAGCCCCAGTAGTGGGCCGCGTCCTCGCGCGTCGCCAGGTCGACGACGTCCTCCTTGTCGTCGTGGTCGAACTCGATCCCGTGGCGCTCGAAGATCGGGCCGATCCCCTTCATCTCGAGGTCGATGTCGGCATACCCCTCCCCCGCCTTGGTCATCCCGCGGGTGTCGAGGAGCGAGCGGCCTTCGACGCCGTACGCCTCGCCGTAGAGCGCGAGGTCGACCAGCCGCCGCGCCTCATCGGCGGTCGGCCCGTCGAGTCGCGACACGATATAGATGCCGTCCTCGCGCGTGAGGCGCTTCTCGGCCTTGAAGACTTTCGAGGCGAACCATCCCTCGATCTCGTGGTCGATCTTGAGAAGCTCCAGCTCGCGGTCGATGCAGCAGTAATCGCGGCCCGAGACCATCGCCGTGATCGGCCCTTCGGGTCCGCCCTTGCCGTCGTTCTCCGGTTTCTCCTCGCTCGTCTTCACCGGGACGCCGTACGTCGGCACGATGTAGAGGACGTCGGGTCGCGATTCGAGAAACGCGCGCAAGGGGATGAGGATCTCGGTGCGCAACTGCGGCCACGTGCAGATCTCCTGGCCCGTCGTGCGGACCCGGCAGATCTGCTCCTTCGGGATGCCGCGGCGCGAGGCGTAGTACTCGCCGATGGAAACGGAATCGGCGATGGCCTCGTTGACGAGGATGACGACTTCCTTTTTCACGTCGACCGAACGTTCAATCGCGTCGGGATCTTGAGCGGCTGGAATGAACAGAATGGCGAGGAGAACCAGACGGCGGAGCATGCGTCACCAGACTAACAAATCAGCTGACCGCTTCCAGCTTCGGAAACGGAGAACGGGGATCGGGAAACGGGGAGCTAAGCGAGCAGCTTGTCGAGCTTTGCCAGCACCGGTTTCAGTTGTTTCTCTAGAGCGGGATCCAGCTCCAGTGCTTTGCGCAGGTCTTCGCGCGCATCTGCGTAGTCCATGCGGGCTTCCTTGATGGAACCCCGCGCGGCCCACGCCGAGGCCAGCCTCGGATCGAGGAGGATCGCCCGGTCCAGGTCGGCCAGTGCCGCGTCCACCTGCTTCGCCGAATTGCGTCGTGCGGCGCGTTCGAGGAGCGCCAGGGCCCACCTGGGCGAAAGTTCGGTTCCCGGATCGAGGCTCAGCATCCGATCGAGGTCCTCGAGCGCTTCGAGCGTCCGCCCCTCCCGCCGGCGCAGGTCGGCGCGGTCGCGCAGCGCGGCGGCGTACGAGGGGTCGCGGAGCACCTCGGGATGAGTCCCCTCCGCCCGCCGGAAGTCGGCGATGGCCCCGTCCAGATCGCCCTGCTCGAGACGCGCCGCGGCGCGCCGGATGAAAATCGCCGTCAACTCGGGAGGAACCGCCACGGTTCCGACGGCCAGCGCCTCGGCGTCTTCGGCCGCCGCGAGCGGTTTGTCGGAGGCGAGCCTGGCCCGGGCGCGGGTGATCCTCCACGAGGCCTCCCCGGGGCTCAAGGCGATGGCCTTGCCGAGGTCCTCGAGACCGCCATCGACGTCGCCCTTCTTCAGCCGCGCCAGTCCGCGAGCACCGTACGCCTGGGCGAAGGAAGGATCGACCCGGACGCCCGGCTGAATCGCCAAAGCGCGGTCGAGGTCGGCCAGCGCGTTGTCCGTGGCGCCGTCCTTGAGGCGCTTGAGGCCGCGACCCAGGAGCGCTTCCAAGTGGGCCGGATCGGTGGCGAGCGACGGGCGGATTTCCAGCGCCCGGTCGAAATCGCGGACCGCTTCATCCACCTTCCCTGCGGCGGCGGAAGCGCGGGCGCGGCGGCGCAGGGCCTCGGCGAAGAGCGCGGGATCGACGGCCCCGGAGTCGAGGGACCAGGCGAGTTCGTAGTCCGCGGCCACTCCGCCCGGGTCGGCACCCGCCAGGCGCCGCCGGGCACGATCGACGAACGCCTCGGCGAAGCGCGGGTCGAGCGGAACCTGCGCGTCCAGCTCCCGCGCGCGCCCGGCGTCCGCCAGCGCGGCCTCGTATTCCTTTTTCCGGAGGGCCACGACGCCCCGGGCCGCGTAGGCCTCGGCGAACTTGGGATCGGCTTCGAGCGCCACCGCGAAATCCTCGAGGGCGCGGCCGAAATTCCCCCGGGCCAGCGAGGCGCGGCCGCGGGCCGTGCGCGTGGCCGGGTCGCGGGGGTCAGCCTCGATGGCCTTCGCGAGGTCGGTGAGCGCCGCGTCGAAATCTCCCCGCGCCACGAGGAGGCGGCCCCTCAGTCCGAGGGCCTTGACGTGGCCCGGATGGCGCGTGATCGCCTGGTCGAGTTGCGAGAGGGCGGTATTGGGATCGCCCGCGCGGCTGAGCGCGAGGCCCGCCCCATATGCGGCCTCCGCGCTCTTCGGCTCGATGGCCGCGGCGCGCTGGAGATCGGCGGCCGCCTCGTGCGGTTTCCGGCGGGCAAGCTGGAGCCATCCGCGCCAGAAGAGCGCCTTGAAATTGTTCGGGTCGAGCTTCAGCGCCTGGTTGAAGTCGTAGAGGGCGTTGTCGATCCGGCCGGTCTTGTACAGGAGCTGGCCGCGCTCGGCGTAGGCGCCCGCGAAATCGGGATGCTTCTGGATGACGTCGGTCCATTCCGACAGCGTGAGCCCCTCCTTGGAGGGCGGAGGCGGCGCGGGGGGCCGGGCGGGGGCGGGAGCGGGAGCTGGAGCAGCGCCGGCGGCCGGGGCCGCGGGCGGCGGGGTCGGCGCTCCCGGGGCGGGCTTTCGTCCGGTGGGCACACGTCGAAGCGGTCGGCGCATCACCATACCTCTAAGATAAACAGCCGGGGACGGGGGCGCATATTAACCGAGCGGAAATTCCAAGACCAGAAAAGAGAATGAGGAACCAAGAATCAAGAATCAGGAATCAGGAATCAGGAATCAGGAATCAGCAATCGGCAATCAGGCAGCAGGCAGCAGGCAGCAGGCAGCAGGCATCAAGCATCAGGGAGAGGCCCCAAGAATCCAAAATCGAGAATCCAGAATCACCCTGATGATTCGACATCGTGCTCTCGCCGTAAAGCTCGATGATTGACACCGCCCGTGCGCATGCACTAGTTTCTGACCCATGACCGAAGCCCGCAGCCTGGCCGTCTTCATCGATTTTGAGAACCTCGCCCTCGGCTTCCACGGACGGAAAGCCCGATTCACCATCACCAAGGTCCTCGACCGCCTCGTCGAAAAGGGCAAGATCATCGTCAAGAAGGCGTACGCCGACTGGACCCGGTTCGGCGACTTCAAGAAGGAGCTCCACGAGTCGGCCATCGAGCTCATCGAGATCCCCAAGCGCTCCATGACGGGGAAGAACTCCGCCGACATCCGCCTCTGCGTCGACGCCATCGACTTGTGCTACGCCAAGGAGCACATCGACACCTTCGTCATCGTGTCGGGCGACAGCGATTTCTCCCCCCTCGTCTCCAAGCTCAAGGAGAACGGCAAGTACGTCATCGGATTGGGGTTGAAGAACTCGACCTCGAACCTCCTCATCGACAACTGCGACGAGTTCATCTATTACGAGGACCTCGAGCGCCCCACCGGGCCGCCCCCCGAGATCGCGGGGAACATCCCGAAGGAGAAGGCGCAGGCCCTCCAGCTCCTCATCGAGACGATCGGGGCCCTCATCCGCGAGGGCAAGGACGTCCTGCACGCGTCGATGATCAAGGACACGATGAAGCGGAAACTGCCTTCCTTCAACGAGTCCTACCACGGCTACCGCAGCTTCGGGGAGATGCTCGAGGACGCCGAGAAGCGGGGCCTGCTCCGACTGACCACCGATCCCCGCAGCGGCACGTACGCGGTCCTCGGGTTCGGGAAAGAGCCCGCGAAGGCAAAGTGAGCTTTTGAAGTGACTTCGAACACAGTCTCGTCGCTCGGGGATGAGTACTGGCAGTGGGTCCTTCGTACCGAACCCACGTGGTCCACCTACCTCGCCGACCCGCGGTACAACGACCAGCTTCCCCGCATCGGACAGGCCGACATCGACCGCCAGGTCGCCGAGCTCCGCGATCTCCGGACGCGCGTGGATGCCGTGAATCCCTCCGGGCTCGGCGATGACGACCGCGTGAGCCGCGGCATCCTCCTTCATCTCCTCAATTCGCAGATCGAGGAACGCGAGCACAAGTTCCACCAGTGGAACGTGGACCAGATGACGGGGCCGCAGGTGTG
>DATHFI010000056.1:0-3898 GCA_035490275.1 Planctomycetota bacterium | reverse complement strand
GGCCGGTCGTTCGATGCGAAAGGGAACAAGATCGACGGCGACCTCGTCTTCGCGCCGGAATATGCCCTGCCGAGCGGCTTCGACCACGCGATCATGGCATTGGACGAGATCAACGCCCAGTGGATCGAGCGGACCGCGCGGGCTCCCGTGAATGTCAACTTCGCCACTCGGGAGGTGCTGACGTCGCTGATCGCGGGCCTCCGCGGCTGGTTTGTGTCGGAACGCCGGAAATACAACCCGGCCGCGACGGAATACTCGGTTCTCGAGTACCCGGGCGGGGATAACCGTCCGGGGGGCTGGATCGGCGATGAATACGGCTTCCTCTACTCGACTCTGACCTTCGTGTCGTCTTCGGATAAGGAAACCCGGTCTACCCCCGGCGCCGGCGGAATCGAAGCCTCCCTGGTCGCGGATGAAATCGTCGCCTGTCGGAACCGCAGCCGGTCCCCGCATTGTCCCAGCCTGGATTACGACACCCTCTGGTATGGAGGTCCCTTCCGGACGTGGCGCCAGTTCAATGCCTTCTGCGACGGCCTGGTCAAGGGCGGCCTGCTGGTGGACAACCGGAACATCTTTTACGATTACGAGCCCGCGGATGCCTCCCCGCAGGGCGGAGAGTATTTCATCTGGGGCCAGCGTCCGCAGGGGTCGGACAACCTGGTGGAGTCCAGCCTGCAGCGTTCGCTCGGCTCCCAAGCCCTCGCCGATGTCCTCAAGGCCAACTTCAATCCGAACTGCACCCTGAATGAATTGAATCCCGACCAAAATTTGCACCTGCTCGTGGACAAGACGGACCTCATCTGCAATTCGACCGAGTTCTGCTTCAGTCCCATGGGGTATTTCGACATCGAGAGCGAGGGTGTCGTCACCCAGCCGCCCCAGAACGGAGATTTCTTGGTGCTCCGACGGGGAGCCGTGGTGGCACGGGAGCTGGTCGAGTCAGTAGTGAGGGTCTACGACGTCTATCGGGAGACAAGCCAAGCCGATTTCATCAAGGGAGACCTGGGGGCCCCGCTCCGACGCCGCCTGACCAACAGTAATCGCCCCCTCGAGACGGGGCCCGAGCCCAACTTGGGACCCGCGCCCCACGAATGCCACTGGAGCGGCTGGATCCAGCTTTCAACGATCGGAGGGATTCACGGGGATTATCCCCCGGGAAGCACCCCCCAGACTCCCGAGGGATCGTCCGAGTATGGTGATGTCGCCCATGCCCATTTCCAGTACGACCATCGATTGCATTTCCACGCGGGCAAGCAACGGGACCACCTGCGCTTTTCCCGGACCTTGGTCAACCAGAAGGACCGGACCGAAGTCGAGGCGGGACCCTACAATCCGGGAATGGGGTCTCCCGGCCACTACCGGTTGGGACGCGATTGGAAGCGGGACCAACCTCCGCCGGCTCCGCAGCATACGGCGGTGAGCGATCTCCGGGTCGACGGGACCTACGTCGAGCGGGATTGCGCCTGCATGTACCTGAATACGGCGCAGGTTTTCGCCACCGAAGGAGCGATCGCCTTCTGGGTCAAACCCTCCTTCCATCCGGAAATGACCGGCAAGGCGCGAACGTTCTGGTCCACGGATACGATGGACATGAACACCCCTCCGCACCCCTGGCAATTGATCAATGCCGTGTGGTTTTTTCCGAGCCACGACGCCCCCCCGGGCCAGCCTTCCCCCAACGAATTTCTCACCCCCTCCTATTGGTCCGGGCCTTGGCGTCCTATCACCATTGCCTGCGGCTTCGCCACGAAAGGTGAGTACGGAGGCGGGGCGGGCCAGGTATCACCCTCACTGAATCACCGCACCCACGCCGATACCGGCACGGCAGACCTCATGAAACACCACGAGTGGTTGCACGTCGTCTACGCGTGGAACATGAATCGCCAGGATGAATACGATCCCCTCGTGCCATCGCGAACTTGGCTGGCCCTGAACGGCCAGATTCTCCCGTCCACGGGAAACATCAAGATTCACCCGCGCGAGGCTTCGGCGCTGGATTGGACCTCGGAGGGCGCCGTCTTCCGACTTGGAGAGCCGTCGACCACCATGATGGATCCGTACTACGGGGCCCATCGGAATTGGACGGCGGACGCCACGATCGACGAGTTCTACATGTGGAAGGGCGATTCCCTGGAGAGGGCATCCAACCTCTTCGAGTTGGGGCGGTACCACCTGCCGCGCCCGGGGCAGGAAGGGATCTTCACCTCGCAGTCCTTCACGGAGGGGCTGGCCAAACCGCGGAGGCTCGCGAATCCCGCGGAAATCCGCGCCCCCTTCCACCGCGAGCCGGGCGAGCACAACCGCACCAGCGTTTCCAACACCTCCGCCCTCCGGGCACCGGACGATATCCGCATTCTTGGCGCCTCATGGACCTGGTACCCCGAGAAGATTGATATCAAAGGCAAGCCGATGGCTCACGACCATCTCGCCAACATGGACACCGAGGTCGAGGTGAAGCTGGTGATGGTGGTCGCCGACGAGGAAGTCGGCACGTACCTGGCCGATGACGGCGGGTCGGGAGCGGGGAACGTCGGCGTGACCCCCGGCCAGAAACTCCAATACCGATTGAAGATGCAACTGAAGGATCCCCGACCCGGAATGATCCTCCTCGCGAGCCCGATGATCGACGACGTGACGATCTTCTACTCGGTTGGAATCCACGTGATTCATTTCAACCGCGAGGAAATCGGCCAATGATCCCCGGCCTTCCCGGCCTCCTTCTCGCGGTGCTGATGTCCCAGGAGTCCGTGCCGAAATTCATCCCCGGAGAAACGAGCGAGACCACCTGGGCCATTTCCGCCCCGGCCGAAGTCGAGGACAAGACCGAATTGACGTTGAGGGCACGGCGCGTGGAGCGACGGTGGGACCGGAACGTGACCCGATTCGTGGAATTCCAATCCGAAGACACCCAGATGCACGCCGTCGTGGAGGTCACCCGGAAGTGGCTGGATACGTCCCTCAAGCCTGGCCCCGTGGGGCGTTATCAGCTCAGCCTGGCCACCGATGAAACCCTGCTCTACTCGGACCGCGTCGCCTTGGGCGGCACGGAGGCGCTCTTCACCCGATCCATCGATTCCCTCAAGAAAATCCTGGAGGTGGGGGTCAAGGCGGGAGCGTTCCTCGACGAGATCGAAAAACTCGTCGCCAATCCCCGGGACGCTACCGCCAAGGCGAAGGAGGACTTCCTGAAGCGGGTGGCGGAGCAAATTCGCGACTTGAACGATCTCTACATGGCCACGGACCTGACGGGAACAATCGGCGTGCTCCGCCTGGTATTTCATCACCTCATGAATGTCCAGATCTGGAATGCCGGCAAGGCCGCCGGCCCCGCCCAGAACGACCCCATCGTCGTTCGAAAAAAGCTCTTCGTGCAACCTGACCTGACGATTGCCGAACTGCGCAAGATGCTCGCCGCGATTCCCGAAATCCTCTCGGCGGAAATCAAGGTGTCGACGACCCTCATCGTGGAGCGCCTCATCGCCCAGGCCAGGAACGACGACCGCCGGCGCGAAGCGGCCCGCGCGGCCGCCCGCGCGGCCTCGAAGCTCGCGGAAGCGGCCCCGGTCCAGGATCCCGCCCTCGGACCCGTCCTCGACAAGGCCGCCAGCCCCACGACCGATCCCGACGAAGTGCGGGTCCAGCTCAGGGTCGTCGCCCAGCCGCACCTCGTCCCGTAAGATTCCCCAATGACGGCTTCCGGCCCCGTTGTAAACTTCATAGGGGAAGGCCGCGACGAATCCGCCGCACCCGGGCCTCCTCCGGCGTCATAGTTATCAGGGATCATCCGAGGGGAGCCTCATGCTGAAATCGGCGCCCGACACGGTATCTTCCTCCCTGCCCGCCGCTCGCTACTTTTTCCGCGACCCGATCCGGATGGTCGCCATGGCGTGCGCGGTCC
>DATHFI010000055.1:0-6266 GCA_035490275.1 Planctomycetota bacterium | reverse complement strand
CATGAGCCAGCCGCCCCGAATCGCCCCATGCTTGCGGAGCGCCTCCATCGCGTAGCGGGAGCAGGTCGGCTGGAACCGGCACACGGGGGGCATCCACGGCGAGACGATCAGCTGGTACACCTTGATCGGCGCCATCAGCAGGTACTTCATTGGGATATGGGTAAGTAATCAGACCTCAGACATCAGACTTCAGAAAAAGATTATCAGTAATCAGCATTCAGTCACCGAACGTGGGCACGAGCCCGACGTACGACATCGAGGAGCGCCGCCTCAACCTCCGGCCGCTTCAAGTCGCCGGGAGGGCGCGTCGGGACCACGATGAGATCGAGTCCGACCCCGATCGCCTCCTTGTTGAGACGGAACGCTTCGCGGACGAGCCGCTTCCACCGGTTGCGGCGCACCGCGTCGCAGAGCCGGCCGGGGACGCTGATCGCGAGGCGCGCGACGTCGAGGTCGTTCGGCCGGGCGTGAAGCCGCAGAAATCGCCCGCCGACGCGCCGGCCGTTGCGGTAGCACGCGTCGATGTCCGCCTTGCGCGTCAGCCGCTCCTCCTTGCGGAATCTCCGGTCCATGCCGTGATTGTATACTCCGACGAATCCCCATTGCCGGAGGACCCGATGCGTCGCCTGTCGATGATCGCCGTGTTGCTCGCGGGATGCGCCCACGATTCAGGCGCGGTCTTCTGGCACGGGTATCCGCCCGCCCAGAAAATCGTCAACGTCTCTTCCCGGGACGACGGCGCCTGGAAGAAGCTCGTCGAGCTGTGCGACGACGTCGGCCACCGACTGAGCGGATCGAAGGGACTCGAGCGCGCCGTCGAATGGGGCGTCGCGACCCTGAAGGCCGACGGACATGAAAACGTCCGCGCCGAGCCGGTGAAAGTCCCGAAGTGGGTGCGCGGCCGCGAGTCGCTCATGCTCCTCGAGCCTCGCGAGCATCCCATGGTGATGCTCGGCCTGGGCGGCTCGGTCGGGACGCCGCCCGAGGGGATCACCGGGGAAGTCGTCGTCGTGCGCGACAAGGCGGAGCTCGACCAGATCGGGGACGGCGCGAAGGGCAAGATCGTCCTCTTCAATTACCCGATGCCGCCGTACGACCCCGAAAAAGGTTCTCGCTACGGCGAGACCGTGGCGTATCGCGCGAACGGAGCCGCGTGGGCCTCGGAGAAGGGCGCGATCGCCGCGCTCGTGCGGTCGGTCACCGCAAAAAGCCTGCGCACGCCTCACACCGGCGGGATGAACTACGGGAAGGCGGCGGTCAAGATCCCGACGGCGGCGATCACGATCGAGGACGCGGAGATGCTCGCCCGATTCTGCGCCAGGGGCAAAAAGCCCGTCGTGAAGCTCCAGATGGAGGCGAAAACCGAGGGCGAGGCGGACTCGCACAACGTGATCGGGGAGCTCGTCGGCCGCGAGAAGCCCGACGAGATCGTGATCATCAGCGGCCATCTGGATTCGTGGGACGTGGGGCAGGGGGCGCACGACGACGGCGCGGGGGTCGTCACCGCGATGCAGGCGCTGACCCTGCTTCGGAATGAGGGCCTGCGGCCGCGGCGCACGATCCGCGTCGTCTTGTGGACCAACGAAGAGAACGGCCTCGCCGGCGCCCGGACGTACGTCAAGGATCACGCGGCTGAATTGAAGAACCACGTCGCGGCGATCGAATCGGACAGCGGAGGCACCCGGCCGCTGGGATTCACGGTGGAGCACAAGGACGCGGCCCGGCTCCCTGCGATTATTGAGCGGCTCCGGCGGTCTCTTGTTGCGCCGATTCCAGGAGGTGGCTACGACGTCCGTGCGGGCGGCTCCGGGGCCGATGTCGGCCAGCTCAAGGAACACGGGGTGACCTGCCTCGGGCTGCGGGTGGACGACGCGCTCTATTTCGATTCGCATCACACGCCCGCGGACACGGTGGACAAGGTGAACCCCCGCGAGCTGGCGATGTGCGTCGCGGCCGTGGCCCTGGCGGCCTACCAAATCGCCGAGCATGGGTGGGGTGAGGATGACCGATGACCGATGACGGATGACCCCAAGTCATGACTCCGGCGGGCTCTCGACTGTCATCAGTCATCGGTCATCTGTCATCGTTTTGGTAATATCCCACGCTAATGTCTGACGAACGCGAGGAACGGCTCAAGCACGTCGAGGAGTTGAAGAAGCTCGGCGTCGAGCCCTTCGGCAATCGTTTCGACGGCGCCCAGCCGATGCGGCCCATCGTCGAAAAATATGGCCCGGAAACCGAGGGCAAGCCGTTCACCGTCGCGGGGCGCATCACCGGCTATCGCAGCTTCGGCAAGGCCACTTTCCTCGATCTCCGCGACTGGACCGGCAAGGTCCAGGTCTATGTCAAGAAAGACGCCGTCGGCGAGCCGACGCACGCGTGGTTCGAGCACGTGGGGATCGGCGACCTCATCGCCGCGCGCGGCACGCTCGGAAAAACCAAGACCGGCGAAGTCTCCATCTTCGCGACGGAACTGACCCTGCTCACCAAGGCGCTCCGCCCGCTGCCGGAGAAATGGCACGGGCTGAAGGACGCCGAGATCCGGTATCGCAAACGGTACCTCGATCTCATCGCCAATCCGGAGGTCCTCCAGACCTTCCTGAAGCGCGCGAAGGCGCTCACGCTCATCCGCCGGTTCCTGGACGGCCGGGGATACGTCGAAGTCGAGACGCCCATGATGCAGGCGATCCCCGGGGGCGCGGCGGCGCGGCCCTTCGTGACGCACCACAACACGCTCGACCGCGACCTCTACTTGCGGATCGCCCTCGAGATCCCGCTCAAGAAGCTCATGGTGGGGGGCGTCGAGCGCGTCTACGAGATCGGACGCGTCTTCCGGAACGAGGGGATCGACTCGAACCACAACCCCGAGTTCACGCTCCTCGAGCTCTACCACGCGTACGGGAACCTCGGAACGATGATGGAACTCACCGAGACGCTCGTGGCCCACCTCGCGATGGAAGTCGCGGGAACCACGAAACTGTCGTACGGAGACAAGGTGATCGACGTGACGCCGCCGTGGCCGCGGAAGGACTACCACGAGCTCCTGAAGGAGCACGCGGGCGTCGACGGATCGTCCGACGACGCGCTCCGGGCGAAGCTGAGGGAGAAGCACGTCGAAACCGGCGGCCTGTCGCACATCGATCTCGTGGACAAGGTTTTCGCGGAGTACGTGGAGACGCACCTCGTGAACGCGACGTTCGTCAGCGCCCAGCCGATCGAGATGACGCCGCTCTGTCGCGAGATCAAGGGGCGGCCCGGGATCGCCGACCGGTTCGAGGCCTTCGCGGCGGGGATGGAGCTCGCGAACGCCTACACGGAGCTGAACGATCCGGTCGTCCAGCGGGAACGGTTGACCCGACAGGCGAAGGGCGCCGGGGACGAGATGATGAAATCGGGCAAAGTGGACGAAGATTTCCTGTCGGCCCTGGAGCACGGGATGCCCCCGGCGGGCGGACTGGGGATCGGCATCGATCGATTGATGATGTTCCTGACCAACTCACCGAGTATTCGTGAAGTAATCCTGTTCCCACTGCTCCGGGAACCGGAAGGCCCATGAGCGATTTCGGATTTCGGATTTCGGATTGTGGGATTCGACTCAATCCGCAATCTGCAATCCGGAATCCATAATTTCCGCAATGTACAAACTCTTCATGGCGCTGCGGTACCTGCGCGCGCACCGCATCATCTACTTCTCCATCGCGGGCGTGGCCTTCGGCATCGCCGTGATGATCCTCGTGACGAGCGTGATGGGCGGATTCTCGCGGGACATGCGGTCCCGCATCCGGGGAGTCCAATCCCACATCCTGGTCCGGAGCGCCTCGCACGACCTGACCTTCACGAATTACCAGGAGCTCGCGAAGCAGATCAAGACGCTTCCCCACGTGACGGGCTGCGCGCCCCGGCTGGAGTACCTCGCGTGGCTCTCCTCCATTCGAGGCGTGGGAGCGCGCGACGTGGGGGAATCGAGCCGGTCCCCGGACGTGTACGTGATCGGGATCGATCCCGAGCAGGAGCACGGCACCGGCGAGCTGGAGGCCTACTTCGGCCGGGGGGATCTCAAGACCTTCGGCCCGGAAACGTTCCGGGTTCCCGAAGGTGAATTCCCCGCCATGGTCGTGGGATCGGAAATCACCCACCTCCACATCCCGGAAGTGATTCTCCAGACCGCGCGCCAGGCGGATTTCTGGATTCCCCTGCGCGGCAGCTTCCAGATCGTCGGCTGGTTCAAGACGGGGATGGCGGAGTACGACTCCAAGCTCGTCTTCCTGCACTTGACGGCGATGCAGAGATTCCTGCAGGCCCAGAACGAGCCCTACGCGAACGTTCTCGCCGTCGGAGTCGATGACTACGAGCGGAACGGCGAGTCCGTCCGCGAGAACATCATCGAGGTCCTTCACGCCGCCGATCCCTGCTCCCATCCGGAATGGCACTCCCGCGGCCGGTGCAAGACCAAGGTGGTCCGGACGTGGGAAGAGGAGCGGCGGACGCTGCTCCAGGCGGTCGAGGTCGAGAAGGGGATCCAGATCATCATCATCATGTGCATCGTGGTCGTCGCGGGATTCAACATCATCGCCATCTACACGCTGATGGTGCGCTCCAAGACCCGGGACATCGGCGTCCTCAAGGCCCTCGGGAGCACGCCGGGGGGTATCGTCTCGACCTTCCTCCTGAGCGGCGGCGCGTGCGGCGTGGTCGGGTCGATCATTGGGATCGGCGCCGGGCTTCTTCTCTCGCGGAATCTCAACGAGCTCGTGGATTTCGTCCGCATCTCCTCCCGCGAGCTGAACCGGCTTCGGCTCGAGGGGTCATCCGCGGCGCCCATCGCTCTCGGGCTCCTCACAAGCGCCATGGCGGCCCTGATTTTCTCCTGGATCGGCCTCTACCGGCGCTGGCACCCTCGGGCCTGGATATGGGCGGGGGCAACGGCCCTGCTGGTCGCGGCGGGGAGCTGGTTCTTCTTCTCCTGGATTCCGACCTACGAGCCGCGGGAGGACTACGACTGGCTCGTCGGCGGCTCCGCCCGTTTTTGGATTACGGCCGGTGTCGGACTGCTGCCTCTCCTTTGGACGGTCCTGCGACAGCTGGCAGAGCCGTTCTACCATCGGTTGTCCGGCAGCGTGCTCCGGGTCGCGAGCACCTTCGTCTATTCGATTCTCCTCGTGGCGGGCCTGGCGGGGGCGCTTGTCGCCAATGCCCTGGTCCTGGGCCGGCCCGGGGCGCGCTTCGCGGGCTACGACCTCTTTCCGCGCCAGATCTACTACCTCGACCGGGTCCCCATCCAGATCGAATTCAGGACGATCTGCGGAATCGTCATCGTGACGCTCGTCATCAGCGTGATCTTCAGCATCTACCCGGCCATGCGGGCCGCGCGCACCGATCCCATCGAGGCGATCCGCGATGAGTGATTTCCTGCACGTCGATTCGGTCGAGAAGGTCTATCGCACGGGCGAGAAAGACCTCAAGGTGCTCAAGGGGGTCTCGCTCGACCTGCACGAGGGGGAGATCCTCGGCATCGTCGGCCCCTCGGGATCGGGGAAGAGCACGCTGCTCCACCTGATGGGTTTCCTCGACCGCCCGACGGCGGGCGAGGTCTTGTTCCGGGGGGCGAAGCTGTCGCTCACGGATTCGGCCGAGCAGGCCTACATCCGGAACCACAAGTTCGGATTCGTCTTCCAGATGTACCACCTGCTTCCGGAGCTCTCCGCGCTGGAAAACACGCTGATCCCGCTCATGATCCGCACGGGGATTTTCGAGTGGATCGGGAAGGGCGCCGCCCTTCGACGGGGCGCCCGCGCGCTCCTCGAGCGGCTGGGCCTCGGCGAGCGGCTCCACCACCGTCCGCACCAGCTCTCGGGCGGGGAGCGCCAGCGGGTGGCCATCGCGCGCGCTCTCGTCGGCGACCCCGAGGTGGTTTTCTGCGACGAACCGACGGGAAACCTGGACGCCGCGACCTCGATCGAGATCCAGAACCTGATCCGTGAGCTCTCGCGCGAGACGGGGAAGGCCTTCGTCATCGTCACCCATGACGCGACCGTCGCCACGCTTGCGGGCCGGATCGCCCGCCTCGTTGACGGCAGACTGATCGACTGACGGCTCCCCCGGACACACTACTCTCGACTCACGACTAGCCCTGTTGAAAACGTCTCCCCACCACGAAGTCACAAAGCCACAAAGAGGAGGGATTCTTGGAATGCGCCCGCCGGCGTTCGTGGCCCGAAGGGCCACGAACCGGCCCCGAAGGGGCCTGGGACGGTGGGGAGAGCCGC
>DATHFI010000054.1:0-2523 GCA_035490275.1 Planctomycetota bacterium | reverse complement strand
GAGTGGGAAAACCAGCCGACGATCCCCTTCGCGCCCGCCACGAGGAAGTTCAGCACGAGGATGAGCACCAGGACCCGCTTGATGGAGCGGATCCGGTTCGCGTCGTTCATTTCCAAAGTCTATCAGGCGCCGAGGCCGCCGCGCTATCATGGGCCCATGCCTCTCGAGGCCGGCGGCCGGGCCTGCGTGAATTGCGGCGATCCCTTCCCGGGGCCGGGCGACCTGTGCGCGGACTGCACGCCTGCGGCTTCCCCCCAGGGCCAGCCCGACTCGGGCCTCTGCCCCCATTGCGCGGCGCCGGTCCCGTGGGAGAAAGTCAATCGCATGAGCCGGTCGCACGCGGTCGGAACCGTCGAAGTGCTCTACTACTGCCCCGCCTGCCGCGCCGTGCTCGAGGCGGCGTGCTGGATCCAGGTGAAGGGGACGGCGACGCGAGGGCCGGGGGGTTGAATCACCGGGTGGGTTTCGGCGGCCTTTCGTATCCCGCGAGCAGTTTCTTGAAGCCCTCCTCCTCCCGGATCGGATCCAGGTCCCGATCCCGGGTGATCCAGTCGAAGTCGCGGAAGCCCGCCTCGACGGCGCGGCCCAGCGCGGCCACCGCTTCCGCCTTGCGCCCGGCCCCGGCGTGCAGGCACGCGATGTTGTAGAGAGCCGGGGCGTATTTCTGGAATTCCGCCTGGTCCTTGGCCCCCTCGATCGCCCCCACCAGTTCTCCGTACGTCCTGAAGGCCTCGGTCTTCAGGCCCACTCTCGACTGCATCAGGGCCGCATTAAGCAGCTTGTCGTAGCCGGTCAGCCGGTCGTCCCCGGTGAGATTCGACCGGCCCTCCTTCAGCTCAAGGGCGACGAACGATTCGAGGGGCGGCTTGTCACCGAGCCTGTAGAGCGCCACGAGCAGCTCGCGATGGAGACCATCCCCCGCCGGGAACGAAAGACCCTGGAGTTTCTTCAGCATCGCCGCGTCCCCCAGTTCGCCCAGCGCCAGGATGGCGAGGCACTGGAGATAGCTCGTGTAGCGAATCGGGATCGGTCCGGATGAGCGGTACCTGAGCGTGTACTCAGGATCGGAGATGATCCTCCACAACACGGGCAGGCACCGTTCGCGACCGAAACGGTCCAGCTCCGCGAACTGGCCGGGGTAGGTGCCCGTCGAAATTTCCCCCGTCGAACCCTCCTCGGTGATCATCCCGTCGAGGATCTTCTCCACGACGATCTGGTGGTGGATCCCGATCACCACGTTCGCGTCCTTCTCCCGCACGCGCTTCGCCGCGACCCCTTCCCGGAGGAACTCCACGGCCTTGGGCCCGATCGTTGCGAGCGCCTCGCGCGTCGCCTGCTGGATCTCGGGCTTGATGTCCTGCAGGAGGTCGACAAGGGGGCCGATCGCCTTTTCCGATTGCGCGAGTCCGAGGGCGCGGATGGCGCGCCGTCGAAAGTCCAAGTCCTCGTCCTTCAACGCACGGATCAGCTCGGCCTCCGCCCGGATGCCCACCGTCTCGAGGTACTCGAAGCAGGCCTTGCGGACCTCGACATTCTTGTCGGTGCGATACAGCTCCGCGAGACGGTCGTAGACTCGCTCGCTCCGGATCTTGCCGAGGGCGGGAATCGCCGCGGTGCGCACCTTGGGATTCGGGCTGTCGAGCGCGCGGATCAGCGGGGCCTCGGCCCGGGCGCCCTGATCGACGAGGTATTCCAGGGCCGACTTGCGCAGGGTGTCGACCGGTTCGCGCTGGAAGAGGTCCGCCACGGCGTCGAGGGCGCGCGCGGTCCGCGCCGCGATGACCGCGTCGAGCGCCTTGGCCCGGACCAATTCGGAGGGCGAGCGCAGGCCCTCGATGAGGTACGGTTCCGCTTTCGCGCCGGCCCGGCCGTAGACCCCGAACGCCTCGTCCAGGATTCCCTGGGTGACCTCCAGCTTCAACAGCTTGGCGACGGGCTCCACGAGGTCCTCGGCCGGGGTGTTCATCGCGTTGAGCGCGCGGAGCGCCTCGTGGCGGACGCCGACGTCAGCGTTGGCGAGGAACTTGAAGAGATGCGGCCGGGCCGGCTCGCCCGCGGCCTGGAGGAGCGCGAAGATCCGGTCCTTGATCGCCTTGACCTGCTCCCGGTCGAACAGGGCGGCCGCCTTGTCGAGGCACTTGGCGCTCTTCATGGCGGTCAGGGCCTCGACGGCGCCCATCCGGAAAGTCTCCTCGGGATGATCGAGCGCCTCGATGAAAAGGTCCTCGGCCTTCGCCGCGTTGCGCTTCAAGTACTCGAACGCGGCGTTCCGGACGGTGCGGTCTTCCGTTTTCGACCGGAACATGTCGCAGGCTTTGGGTACCCCGGCGGCCGTCCCAACCCCGGTGAGAAGTTCGAGGCATCCCTTCCGCACCCGGTGGTCGGTGTGGTCGAGCCCCTCCACGAGCGGTTTCTCGGCCCGCTCCCCCGCGGCCTCGAGGGCCTTGCGCGCCTCCTGCCGGTCGCTTTCGTAGGGAGCGGCGAGCTGCTCGATCCATCCCCGGATTTTCTCGTCGGAGGGCG
>DATHFI010000053.1:0-7087 GCA_035490275.1 Planctomycetota bacterium | reverse complement strand
CATACTCGCAGAACTTGGGCGTGTCGGACTGGTAGTAGAAGGTCACGTCGTCGAAGATCGGCGTCGCCAGGTAGACGGCCAGGCCCGGAGGAGGCGGCGGACCGCCCGGCGGCGGGTCCTGCAGCGGGGCGACGTTCCGGTACTCCAGGGACTGCGGCGGCGGTGGAGGAGGTGGAGGAGGCACGCCGGGAACCGGCGGCGGAGGCGGATCCTCGTGCTTGGGATCCTCGGTCGGCGTTTTCTGTCCGTCATCAGGGTTCGGGTGCGGCTCTCCGGCCGGGGAGCCCCCCGCGATCGGGCCCGCCTCGAACTTGAACCGGACGTGGTACTTGAACGTCCCGTCCTGTTCGAGCCTGACCGGGGCGCCATGAATGTCCCGGATCGGCGAGAACGCGTCGTTGTCGTACCCGCCGTCGTCGTTCGGGGGGAAGGTCTGGCTTCCCGCCGGAGTGACGAGGATGCGGACCGCGGGGCGGGCCAGGAGGATCGCCGCGGGCCGGGCCGGCTGCTGGTAGTCGACGGCCACCGGGAACATCGACTGGACCGGCGGCATCCCGTCGAGCGCGTATCGCTCGGCGTACCACGTCCACGACACGCCCAGCAGCTGCGGCTTGTTGTCCTGTTTCCGGGCGGTGGTCGAGTTCCCCTTGATGGCGCTGCCGCCCCCGATGCCGCCGCCGGGGGGCCGGATCTCCGAATCGTTGGGCAGCTTCCAGTCCGTGGAGGGGACGAGCCTGAGCAAGGGGGAGGACCACTTGGCATCCTCGGTGGTCCCGCCCTGCGCCATGTAGTAGCGGCCCCGCTTGAACTGCGGCTGGATCGCGTCGTGCAGGGCGTTCGCCGCATCGGTGAAGAGGTAGAACTCGTCGTACGTCCCGTCCGAGGAATAATTGCGGGGGAACGGATTGAAGGAGTGCGTGGAGACCTCGCCGAGGCGGAAGACGTTCGCGATCGACTTGTTGGTCGGCGCGTCCTCCGGTCCGACGAACCACCGCGGATCCTGCGGATCGATGTGATCCATCAGCGAATGGACCGCGAAGGCCGCGCGCTTCGGCGGATCCATTTCGCCCCACTTGTTCCAGAGGCCCGAAGGCCCGTCCTCCCGGGAACCCTGGGGGAGGTGGCCGTTGATGGCGATCGACATGCTCGGCTGGGAGGCCGCGCCGGGCTGGAGCACGTCCCAGATCATCGCGATGTGGGTCCACCGGTGGCCGCGGAGGAAATCGGAATCGAGCTCGCGCGGCAATCCGGCGCTGGGGCTCAGCGTGGGCGTGTAGGCGTAGTGCTCCATTTCGGCCAGGGGCGGCCCATCGGCCCCGAGCGGAACGGGCGGAGACATGCTGTCCGGAAGTTCCTGGTCCCAGCCCGTGCCGTCGAACGCGCTCCAGGCGATGTTGAAGACCAGGGAGGCGGGCGCGATGGAAGCGAGCCCCGTCCTCCCGTCCCGGGCGATGGGATAGCCATCCCAGGCGTTCGCCGGAGGCTGGCCCGGGGGCGGCGGCGGGTTCTGAACGGCGACGCCGGGCCACGGACCGTCATAGCGGCTCTCCCTCGGCAGGACATCGCCCGTCGCGCTGTTGGGGAAGGACGGGAAGTAGTAGAGCGCGAACGGGCTCGGATTGCGGTAGTGATAATTCGCGCGGTGGAAGCGCGAGATCGAGGCAATCGTGCGGATCTTGCCGCTGTATCGCGGATCGAAGCCCGGCTTGAACCAGAACGACGCGATCCCGTGCCGGGTGTCGAATGAATAGGCCTGTTCGTTCCCCACCGCTCCCGGCGGCAGGATGTTGCTCCCCGCTTCGTCGACCCAATACGCGAGCCCGGAATGGCGCTCGACATACATGCCGTCGACGCGCAGGTCCGAGGGCGCGACGGAGGTCGTCGGCGGCCGCGTGGGCCCCTTCCCCTCCAAGGGGAGCCGGAAGGAGCGGCAGAGCCGGTACCGGATGCCGTCGGTGGGATCGTAGGGGCTGTAGGTCTGGTCGCCTTCCTCGCCGGCCGAATCTTCCCCCGGGTCCGCGTAATTGGACGCCTTCTCGACGACCTGCAGATCGACGTACGCTTCGAGGATGACCGTCGAGCACGTCGCCGGGTTGTAGAAGACCTTCTTGACCACGAGGCGGCGCGTCCCCGACATCAGGACCGAGGCCATGTTCTCGATGAACAGGCGCGGATCGCCGCCGCCCATCCGCTGGACCTCGGTCGACTGGTTCCAGTGGAGGCGGTCGTCGTACTTGTAGTGGGCGTGCATGCGGGCCGTCGCGACCATGTCGGTGTCGATCTCGTCCTTCGCCGACTCGGCCTGCTGCGTCGGAATCATCGTGTACGGCGCCTTGAAGTCGTCGGGGCCGCCGCAGGTGGGCAGGGCGAGGTAGCCGGAGGCCTCGTAGCCCCACCCGCTGGGGAATTCCGACCGGTCCTCGTAGTACTGGGCGTCGCTGTCCAGTTCCCGCGAGTGGACGATCTTGACCCGGTTGAAATGGTCGCCGTAGAGGAGCGGGCCGTTGTCGGCCTCGGGTCCGCTCTCGAGGGTCCGCCCGTTGTTGGTGCGGCTGCGCGGCTTCACCCCGCCGAAATCGCCCCGGTAGAACTGCCGCTGGCTCGTCTCCCGGTAGAGTTCGTGGACCCGGACGACGGCCTTGGCCCCGGCCTGGGCCGCGACCTCCAGGACCCCGCCGCCGTCCGCCGCTTCATGGTCCGACTTCTTCAGGATCCGGCCGAGGGAGTTGATCTGGAAGTAGCCGGTGGGCAGGAAGCAGAACTCGGTCGAGTTGACGATGAGGTCGGTCTTGTCGACAAGCAGGAACAGGTTCCGATCGGGATTGATCTCGTTCGGGGTGAAGTTGGGGTTGAAGTTCGCCTTGAGGACGTCCGCGAACGCCTGGTTCGCCTGGCGGCCCAGGTAGCCCTCGGGGTACCGCGGATCCCGGAGGACGCCCGTCTCGGCGAGGTAGTCGCAGAAGGCGTGGAACTGGGCCCACGTCTTGAAGGGGCCGCCGAAGGGGAGTCCGGCGTAATCGCCCCGGCTCTCGCGGCAGGCGATGATCTCGCCGGCCACCGCCCGCGCGGAGGTGCCGGGCGCGGTGCCGTCCGTGGTGAGCGCTGGGGTGGCCACGAGGAAGCCCAGCTCGTCCTTGTCGGGCACGTCGATGTGCTGCTGCTCCTCGGGAATCTGCGTCGTGGCGCCCCGGAGGTCCGACCATTTCTTGTTCTCGTTGATGGCCCGGGGGGCGGGCCAGGAGTCGGGGCTGTAGGTGTGCCCCATGTATTCCCAGGTGTAGTTGTTCTGCGGGATGCTGAACATCAGGGGCGATTGCACCCACTGGGTCGACTGGTAGTTGATGTCGGGGGGCGCCGGATCGGTCGGGGCGTTGCTCCGACGCTCCTGCAGGTAGACGCCCCGGAGCTCCGACAGCAGGGCGATGAGGACCTCCAGCGTCGCCGTATTCACGTTCACCGGCGCGCGATGGACGACTTCGACGTACCCGGGGAAAAGTTCATCGAGCCCGTAGACGGCCGCCGTCGTCCCGGCGATGGCCGACCGGTCGGTCGGATCCTCGATCCAGCCCAGCTCCGTTTCGGTCCGGAGCCGGCCCTTGTAATCCTTCCCCGCGCCGCGGCGGTAGACCATTTCCTCGCCCCGCTCGTACTGGACCGGATACCGCGCGGCGGCGGCCCGGCTGAAGGGGACAGGGTTGACCACGTTGGTGTCGACCCACGCGTGCACGGTGAGGAAGCGCTCCAGGTTCCGGATCTCCTCGTCCTCGAGCCCCGCGCGCTTCTTCATGATCGCGGCGAAGTGCATCCAGCTCGCGTATCCCTCGTGCGGCCGGTTGTCGACCACCCGGTCGCCGAGGCCGCCCACCTTCACCTTGGGCTCGCGGCCCAGGGCGTTCAGGATCCGCCGGAGGTTCTCCGAGACGCTCGACTTGTTGCCCCCCTGCATCTTCAGGCCGTCGTTCACGTAGAGGCATCCGGAGAGATCGATCACCTCGAGGGCGTACTGGTTGCCGTCTTTCAGGAACTCCCCGCCGCCCATCCGCCCGCTCACGCCCACCGACAGGGTCTTCTTGCCCTCGTGGAGGATCCGGACCTGCTCGGGCTTGCCGGGCGCCGACATGATCGCGTAGGAGGGGCGCTTCGCCGTGGTGAGGGAAACCCCGCGCTTCGAGGGGTCCGTCCCGGACATGTCGTTTCCGTAATACATCCACTCCCCGCCGTCGATGAGCGCGGAGGAGAGCGCCTGCGACGTCGAGAGGCGGGAGACGGCGTGCTCGACGCCGGCCCGGGCGACGAGGCGCGCCTGGGTGGTCAGCCGGAAGTTGGAGGCGGTGTCGCGGTCCAGGCTATTGATGACGGCGAAGGCGACGGCCATCATGGCCAGAACGGCGAGGCAGGAAAGGACGACAATGAGGACCACGCCCCGACGGCGCGATCCCCCGGGCAGCGCGTTCATGCGATCATCGGCCCCAGTCTCGGTCCGGAAGTGACGCGGCTCCATCGATCAGACGCCCGATTATACGCGGACCATGCGAAAAGAACAGACCCGGCACAGCAAATGGCGGACCCCGCCCGGCCGTCGTGTTTTCCCCATGCTCCCCTTGCGATCGGGAGTGGAATCCCCAAGCCCCTGGTGGAACTGCGCGCGAGATGTCCGCTGCATAGGTTACCACCCGGTAACACCCTTCCTTTAACGAAACGCTTTTGCAGTCTTCCACCGAAGGTCCAGGAACGGAACCTCCCTGGATGAATGTTCGCCTCCGGGCCCGATTCGGTGGAGTGAATCGCTTCGCCGGTCCGGTAGTGGCGAAGTTTCCAGATCCCAGTCCCCGAAGTTCCAGGCTTCAAGCCGGAGCCGAAACGCTTGTTTACGGGCAGACCGTGTGAATCCCTGCTTCGGAGCTTGAAACTGGAAACTTCCGAAAACCTGGGATCTGGGATCTGGGGTCTGGAATCTCGTAACTCGCCCACCCCCGCCGGCCCTCACCCGGGGGTTCGCGGGCCCGAGCTTTGCTATACTCCGGGTCGCATGGACCCTTCGACTCGGAAGGCGATCGTGGTGGGAGCGGTGGCCGCTCCGATCCTCACCGCCGTCGTCATGGGAGCGCTCATCTTCCTGAGGACCGCTCCCGGCCCTTCCCACTCCGGCCCGTCGAATCCCGCGGATGGCGACGCGCGCTCTCGAGCCCTGGGCCGGCTCGCCGCCGCCGCCTCGCTCGCTCCGGACGAAATGGTTCGCGTCGCGGATGACGCGGAACGCGACGCCGGCGGGCCCCTCGCGGAGGCCTGGCTCGCGCGGGCCCTGGCCGCGCGAAAGCGTCTCGATCTCGAGGCGGAAAAGTCCGCCGTCGACCGCGCCCTTGCGCTCGGACCCGACCGCGCCGAGACCCAGCTCGCGAAGGCGCTCCTGGCGGCGGAAATCTGGGCGCGCGCCGCGGCCCCGCAAGTCCTGGTGCACCCTCCCACGACCACGCTGGTCCCGTCCATCCGCTCCACCTCACCGCCGGCGCTCGAGCCGGGGCTGGAGAAATTCACCGGCCGCGCCGCCCTCGTCGTGCGCCTCCTGCACGTGCTCCGGAGCGGAGGAAAGCCCGGGGAGATCGCGCCGCTGTGGTCCGAGCTGAGCGCCGTGAGGATCGAGGACCGGCTGGCCTTCGCGATCGGGATCCACTCGCTCCGGTCGGGCGCCGCCGACGAATCCCTGACCTGGCTGCGGATGGCGCTGGCCGCCGCGCCGCAGGATGCGCCGCGACTCCGGGCCGTCGCGATGGGGGCGCTCTTCACCACGGAATCGGCGGAGGCGTTCCAGGCGCTGGAGCGGTGGCGGCAGGCCGATCCGTCGTCGGCCGAGGCCTGGGCCTGGATGGCGGTCGGCGCGCGGGGCAAGGGCGACCTGGTGAAGGCGCGGGAGTGCCTCGACGCGGCGGTCAAGATGGACCCCGTATGGCGATGCGCGCGCGGCTGGGTCGCGTACGCCGCGAAGGATCCCGCCACGGCCCAGGCGGACGCCGAGGCCGGGGCCCAATCGGATCCGTGGGCGCTCTACCTTCGGGCGCTCATCCGCTGGGAGGGAAACGACGTCGCCAACGCCCTCGTGGATTGCCAGGCGGTGCTGGCCCGATGGCCCGAGCACTACGAGAGCCTCGTTCTCCAAGCCCGCGCGCTGGCGTCGCTCGGCAAGGCGGAGGAGGCCGAGAAATCCTGGAAAGCGGCGCTCCGCGCTTCACCCGGCCGCACGGAGGCGAAAATCGGGATCGCCGGATTCTTCGCCTCCCTCGGGCGCCGCCAGGAGGCGATCGCGGCGTACGCGGATGTTCCCGACGCGGCCGAGGCGCACTGGCGCGGGGCCCAGCTGATGCTCGAAGACGGGAAGCATGCCGAGGCGCTTCGCTGGGCGAACATGGGCGTCCACCGCTATCCGCGCGATCCGAAACTGCTGGTGACCCTGGGCCGGATCCTCCACGCGCGGATGGACCACTTCGGCGAGCTCTCGGCGTTCGAGCGGGCGATCCAGATCGCTCCGAAGGACGAGGAGGCGAAGAAGCTGCTCGACGGATGCCTCGCCGAACTCAAACGCGAATAAGCCGGCAACCGGCATCCAGAATCCGGCAGACAACTCCGACCTAAGACTCCTCCAAGAGTCTCTCGACCGCGATTCTCCACCCCTCGGGGCCCGGGCGATCGACGAGCCGCAATTTGGAGATCCCCTTCAGCAGGTCCGGGTCGTGCTTCCCGGAACGCGTCATCACCGCGAACGCCAGGTGGGCCGCCTTCAGCATGGGAAGGTCGTTGGCGGAGTCGCCGATCGCCACGGCCCGGCGGCCCCGATAGCGCCTCATCACGCGGCGCAGCGCCTTCCCCTTGTCCGTGGGGCCGTGCAGATGGAAATAGCGGCCGCCGCGGGTGATCCGAAAGCCCAGGTTGGCCGCGGCCCGCGCTCCGGTCGCTCCGGGAGGCGGGGATTCCGCTCGTACCGTGCACCTCGAAGACGCGGGCCGAGATGGAGCCGCTGCGCCGCGCCCTCGGCGTCGAAGGGCCGGCCATCATCGAGAACGGCGGGGGAATCCTGGAGGCGGACGGGACGCTC
>DATHFI010000052.1:0-2084 GCA_035490275.1 Planctomycetota bacterium | reverse complement strand
GACGTCGGCGGGGAGGACCGGCCCGGGCGACCCCTCTTCCGGGGTGGAGCAGCCGGCGAGGGCCGCCAGGACCGCCACGGAAGTCCACGGACGCCAGGCCATTCGATTCCTCCCTACACCCCGGGTGAAACTACCCCCCGTCGGGTGGAGCGTCAAGTAATGAGAGCTTCCCGTATCCCGATCCCCGATCCCCGTTCCCCGCCTGGCTTCAAGCTCGGAGCTTCCGAGAGCGGGGAACGGGAAACGGGGAACTGGAAGCTCGCGGAAGCGAACCCTATACTCCGCGCATGGCTTCGCTCCTCATGGAGCAGTACGCGCGGATCAAGAAGAGCCATCCCGGGGAAATCCTTCTCTTCCGCCTCGGCGATTTCTACGAGATGTTCTACGGCGACGCCGAGACCGCCTCGCGGGTCCTCGGCATCGTGCTGACCTCGCGCGCCAAGGGCGATGGACGCATTCCCATGTGCGGCGTCCCGGCCCACTCGGCCCAGTCCTACATCGACCGCCTCCTCAAGGCGGGCCACCGCCTCGCCATCTGCGAGCAGATGGAGGACCCCGCGGCGGCGGACGGCGTCGTCGACCGGGCCGTCGTCCGGGTGATCACCCCGGGGACGCTCGTCGAGGAGTCGATCCTCGACGACAAGCGGGCGAATCACCTCGCGGCGGTCGCCTTCGACGGCGACCGGTGCGGCCTCGCGTGGGCGGATACTTCCACGGGGCGATTCCTCGTGCGGGAACTGGAATCGGGGCGCCTGCTCGACGAGATGGCGCGGGTCGCCCCGGCGGAGACCCTCCTCCCGACGACCGCGGCGGAGTCGCTCCCCGAGCGGCTGCGGTCCGCCTCGGGCGGGATCGTCACCCCGTGGCACGACTGGGTCTTCGACATCTCCTCCGGCCGGGAGTCACTCCAGGAGCATTTCGGGGTCGCCAACCTCCGCGGCTTCGGGTGCGACGAGCTGACGATCGGGCTGGCGGCGGCGGGCGCCCTCCTCGCCTACCTGAAGGAGACCCACCGCGGGCCGCTCGGCCACTTCCGGCGGATCGAGCTCTACCGCGAGGCGGGCCGGATGGTGCTCGATGCGGCGACGCAGGCCGCGCTCGAGCTACGCCAGACTTCCCGGGGGGACCGGGCCGCGTCGCTCCTCGGGACCCTCGACCGGACGGCCACCTCGATGGGGGCGCGGCTGCTCGGGGACTGGGTGACGGCGCCTCTCGCGGATGGCGAGGCGATCCGGGCCCGCCACGACGCCATCCAGGAGCTCCTGTCGGACCGCCGACGACGCGAAGATTTCGCGAAGGCGCTGGGCATGGCCTGCGATCTCGAGCGCGTCCTTGCCCGGGTCGGTACGGGCCGGGCCCACGCGCGGGACCTGGCGGCCCTTCGGGAGACGCTCGGCCTCCTCCCCGAAATCCGCCGGATCGCGTCGAATCTCTTGTCGCCCCTCGCCGTCCGGGTCGTCGGGGGTCTGGCCGAGCACACCGAGCTCCTCGACCTCCTCCGGCGCGCGCTCGTCGACGAGCCGCCCCACCTCCTGACGGAGGGGGGCCTCATCCGCGAGGGGTACCACGAGGAGCTGGACCGGATCCGCGCCATCGCGCAGAACGGCAAGGGCTACCTCGCCCGGTTCGAGCAGCAGGAGATCGCGCGGACGGGAATCCCCTCCCTCAAGGTCGGATTCAACCGCGTCTTCGGGTACTACATCGAGATCACCAACGTTCACCGGAAGAAGATCCCGGCCGACTACGTCCGCAAGCAGACGCTCAAGAACGCGGAGCGGTACATCACGCCGGAGCTCAAGGCGCACGAGACGGAGGTCCTGAACTCCGACGCGACGTCGAAGGACCTCGAGCGCAAGCTCTTCACGGAGCTTCGCGAACGGGCCGCGGAGTCCATGGATGCGCTCCAGGGGACGGCCCGCGCCCTCGCGGAGCTCGACGCGTTGCTTTCGCTCGCCGCGGTGGCGGACGAACGCGGCTACGTGCGGCCGGAAATCCTCGAGGAGCCCGTCCTCGAAATCAGGGAGGGACGCCACCCGGTGCTCGAGAAGCTCCTCGCGGACCGGTTCGTCCCGAACGACGTCGTC
>DATHFI010000051.1:0-3000 GCA_035490275.1 Planctomycetota bacterium | reverse complement strand
CTGCGCAGCCCAACCGCCACCATCATCCCTGGCGTTGCCGTGCCGCTCTCGCTGATCGGCACGTTCGCCGTCATGTACCTGCTTGGTTACAGCCTCGACAACCTGTCGCTGATGGCGCTGACGCTCGCCGTCGGCTTCCTCGTCGACGACGCGATCGTCTTCCTCGAGAACACGGTGCGCCGGATGGAGCGCGGGGAGAAGTCCCTGCAGGCGGCCATCAACAGCGCCAAGGAGATCAGTTTCACCATTCTCTCGATGACCATTTCCCTGGCCGCGGTCTTCCTGCCGCTTCTTTTCATGTCGGGCCAGGTGGGGCGCATCTTCCGTGAGTTCGCCGTCACGATCGTGATCGCGATCCTTTCGTCCGGCATCGTCTCGCTGACGCTGACCCCGCTCATGAGCGCCCGCATGCTCCAGGACCGGGGCCACGGCTCGAAGCGCACGTGGATGGAGCGGATCTTCGGCGCCTTCGAGAAACGCGTGCTCGCGGTGTACGGCGCGACCCTCGGGTGGTTCCTGCGCCGCAAATGGATTTCGGCGTTCGTCTGGGCCGCCTCCCTGACCGGCACGATCTGGCTGTTCAACAGCATTCCCAGGACGTTCCTGCCGGCGGGCGACAGCAGCGTCGTCTTCGGCGTCTTCCTCGGCCGCGAGGGATCCTCGCCCGAGCAGATGCGGGCGATGCAGGACCAAGTCTACGCGGTGCTCGCGAGCGATCCCGACGTCATGACCTCGATCACCGTCACCGGGGTGAACTCGCGCCTCGCCTCCAACACCGGGTTGACGTTCACGTTCCTGAAGCCGGCCGACCAGCGGATCCCGATCGACGCGAAGGCGGGGCAGCTGATGGGCAAGCTCTCCCAGATCCCGGGCGCCATCGCCTTCCTGCGGCCGTGGCCGGTCCTGGAGATCAACACGGGCGCGGTCAACCAGAACCAGGGCCAGTACTCGTACTCCATCTCCGGCGTGAATCCCGGCGAGGTCTACGAGTCAGCCGGAAAACTGATGGGGAAGCTCTACCCCGCGCCGGGCAGCCCCGCGGAGAAGCTCTTCGGGTCGGTCTCCTGGGACTTCTTCAGCAACACGCCCAACCTGGACGTCTCGATCCGCCGGGAGCAGGCGCGCACGCAGGGCGTCTCCGAGGCGCGGATTCTGTCGCTCCTGCAGACGGCGTACGCCCAGAACTACGTCTACCTGATCAAGAAGCCCGAGGACCAGTACCAGGTCATCGTGGAGGTCGCCGACAAGGCGCGCTCGAAGCCCGAGGACCTCGGCCTGCTCTACATCCGGTCCGACGACGGGAAGAACCTCATCCCCCTCGGCGCGCTCGTCGACTGGAAGCCGTCGGTGGGCCTGCAGTCGGTCAACCACATCAACCAGTTCACGAGCGTGACCTTCTTCATCAACCCCAAGCCGGGGGTCGCCCTGGGCGACATGACGGCGTTCATCACGAAGGCCGCCGCGGACGTGGTGTCGCCCACCCTGCGGTCGGGCCTCATGGGCGAGGCCGAGACGTTCGGGTCGACGATGAGCGACTTCACGATCCTCCTCTTCCTTGCCGTCTTCGTCATGTACGTGATCCTCGCGATCCTGTACGAGAGCTACGTCCACCCGCTGACGGTGCTCTCGACGCTGCCTCCCGCGCTGATCGGCGGCCTGGCGGCGCTCGCCGTGTTCCACGAGCAGGCGTCTCTCTACGCGTTCGTGGGCCTCTTCATGCTCATGGGCATCGTGAAGAAGAATGGGATCATGATCGTCGATTTCGCGCGCCACCGCGTCGACCGGGGCCAGCTTCCCATCGACGCCATCCACGACGCGAGCATGGACCGCTTCCGGCCGATCGTCATGACGACGCTCGCCTCGATCATGGGCTCGGTCCCGATCGCGCTCGGGTGGGGGGCGGACGGAGCCTCGCGCCGGCCGCTCGGCCTGGTCATCGTGGGCGGTCTCGTCATCTCCCAGTTCCTCACGCTCTACGTCACGCCGGTGATCTACCTCTACATGCAGTCGTTCCAGGAGAGGGTGCTCAACCGCATCCCCTTCTTCCGGGCGCACCCGGTCGTCGATGTGACCGCGCCCGTGCCGATGCCCGTGAACGGCGACGGGAATGATCATGAACTGTCGATCCAGCCCTCGGGGGTCCGCCATGAATAGAGGCATCGTTGTCGCGATCCTGGCGGCGCTGACCGCCGGCTGCGCGGTCGGGCCGGACTACGAGAAGCCCGCCCTGGAAACCAAGGCCGCGGGCCAGTGGGGAGAAGCGTCGTCGGAAAGAGTCTCCTCCCAGCAGATCCAGCTCGTCCAGTGGTGGACGGTCTTCAAGGACGAGCGGCTCGCGGCCCTCATCGACCGGGCGGTCGCGGCGAATCTCGATCTCGCCCTCGCGGAATCGCGGGTGCGGGAGGCCCGGGCCGAGTACCGCGCGGCGGTCGGCGACTTCCTGCCCTCGGTCGACGCCGCGGCGTCGGCGAAGCGCCAGCGCTTGAGCGAGCACGGGGCGCAGAACGTCGGCGGCTTCAGTCCGCCCCTGTACAGCAGTCTCTACCAGGCCGGCTTCGACGCCGGGTGGGAGATCGACGTCTTCGGTGGGAAGCGGCGGGCGATCGAGGCCGCGTCGGCGGGGATCGAGGCGTCGGTCGAGGACCGGCGCGCGGTGCTTGTCTCGCTGCTCGGCGAAGTGGCGCGCAATTATCTCGTCGTCCGCGGAAGCCAGCGCCAGATCGCGGTGATCCGGGCCAACATCCGGTCGGCCGGGGAGACGTTGGAGCTCACGCGGACGCGCCTCCGGGGCGGGCTGGGGACCGATCTCGACGTGGCGCGCGCGGAGGGCCAGCTCGCGTCGACCTCGTCGCTGATTCCGTCGCTTGAGACGCAGCTGCGCCAGGCGGCGCACCGCTTGGGGCTGCTCCTGGGGCAGGAGCCCAACGCGTTGAAGGCGGACCTGCTGAAGGACGCCCCGGTGCCGGCTCCTCCTCCGGTGGTCGCGGTCGGCATGCCGTC
>DATHFI010000050.1:0-5985 GCA_035490275.1 Planctomycetota bacterium | reverse complement strand
GCGCCCCCCGTGCCGCTCTCGACCCGGCCGCCCTCGGGCAGATCCACTCCGCGCCCCGGATCCAGGTGGGCCTCTCCCGTTTCATGAGAGTCGACTCCGCCGCCGTCGTCTTCCGCGAACCCTTCGCGGTGGTGGGCCGGGCGGGCTACCTTCAGAAAGAAGAAGGCGGATCCGAGGCGATCGCCCTCAAGTGGGAGGAGGGCCTCCGCGTCGGAACCCGCGTCCACGCCGAAACGTCCCTCCGGATCACCTCCGGGACCGACGGGGGATTCGAGATCAACGGCGTGCGCTACCGGGGCGACCTCATCGTGGTGCGGGACGACGATCGCGATACCCGCGCCCCCCGCATCACCCTCGTGAACGATCTCGATCTCGAGGACTACCTCAAGGGCGTCGTCGGCAAGGAGATGTCCCTGTCGCGCGGCGAGGAGGCGCTGAAGGCGCAGGTCATCGCCGCCCGCACGTACGCCCTGTACGAGGCGCAGATGAAGACGCTCGCCACGGTCAAGGGCGAGAAGTTCGACGTCTACGACGACGAGCGGTCCCAGGTGTACGGCGGGCGCGAGAAGGAGACCTCGCTCGCCATCCGACTCGTCGACGAGACCCGCGGGCTGTTCGTCGTCTTCGCCGGGCGGATCGTCAAAACCTTCTTCTCCTCGACCTGCGGCGGGCACACGGAGCCCGCCGTCCTCGTGCTCGGGGAGGGCGAGGACATTCCTCCGCTCCGGGGGACGACCTGCGGATTCTGCACCGAGTCCAAGTATTACGCCTGGAAGGCGGAGTTCTCGCGCGCGGAACTCGCCAAGAAATTGTGGGGCCCGACCTCGCCGGCGAAGGTCAAGTCCGTCCGCGTGACGAAGACCCTGCCCGGAGGGCACGCCCAGGAGGTGGGGGTCCTCGTGGAAAAAGGGGTCAAGGAGCACCTGCTCGAGGCCAACGGCGGCTTCCGTCGCCGCATCGATCCCCGCCTCATCCGGAGCACGCTGTGGGATTCCGTCGAGACGGTGGGGGAAAAGATCGTCATCACCGGCCGGGGCTGGGGTCACGGCGCGGGCCTGTGCCAGTACGGCGCGTACAAGATGGCGGAGCTGGGGAAGAGCGCGACGGAGATCCTGGAATTTTATTTCCCGCAGGCGCGGGTGCAGAAACTCTACTGAGCCCGCTCGGCTTCCTTGATCGCGCCGTCGACGTCCGCCGACCATCCCGTCTGCGGGTAGGCCTTCTTCAGATCCTCGCGGAGCTCCTTGGCCCGGTCGATATAGGTCGTCTTGTTGACCTTGTCCTTCTCGCCGAATTGCTTCGCGAAGCGGGCGGCGGCGATCGCGGCCTTGGCGAGCGCGGCCTCGTGCTCGGCGCTCTGGCGGGCGAGCGCGGGATCGAGCGCCCCCTTCATGTAGTCGAGGAGGGCGTCCTTGACCTTGCCCTCCGAGAGCTGCACGTCGCCCCGGGCGACGAGCGCTCCGAGGTAGACCTCGGAGTTGGCGTCCTTCTTGTCCCTGATCTCCGAGAGGATCGACTCCACCTTCGACTTCAGTTCGGCCGTCCGTCCCAGCGCGCTCAGGCACCGGAGCGTCCCGAGGGTGACTTCCTTCCAGACTTCCCGGTTGGCCCCGAACTTCGAGTAGATGACGAGGGCGTCGGCGTACTTCTTGTTCATCTCGAGGAAGTCGGCGCGGAGCAGCTCGGAGTCCGCCTGGAGACCGTCGAGCCGGCGGTCGGCCTTGATCGCCTCCTCCAGTTCCTTGATCGTCTCCTCCAGGAGCTTCGCGTCGCGGCGCCGCTTCCCGGCCTCGTACTGCATGAGGAAGGAGTCCCGGATGAAGAAGGAGTCGGCCTTTTCCCTGCGGAGCTCGCGGGCCGCCGCCACGACGCCGGCCGCGTCGCCGGACTTCAGGTAAGACTCCACGACGTACTTCCGGCAGAAGTCGCGCATCGGGTGGTTGGGGCTGTTGGTCCGCTTGATCCGGTCGATGGCCCTGTCGAATTGCTCGATGGCCCCCTTGTAATCGCCCTTGTGGAAAGCCGCCACGCCGTGGCTGTACTCGTACGGGAAGAGGGTGTTGTCCTGGTCGAACTCGATGTCGCGGACGTTCTTCGACGGCTCCTCCTGCTCCGCGGGGGAGTTGGTGAGCCGGTACTTGATGTCCTTGACGTTGAGGCTGATGACCACCCCCTCGGTGTCGGGGCGGTCCTTCCACTTGATCTTGTCCTGCGCGGAAGCGGGACGGGCCGCCGCGAAGAGAACCGTCGCGACGACGGCCGCGAAGAGCGGGTTGAATCGATCCATGTTCATTCGAGCGCGACCATTATAGGGGCGGACGAATCGACATCAAGATATGAAACGACGAACAGCCCGCCCGGTTCATCCAGGCGCGAATACAATGGACCCATGCGCCGCGCGATCCTTGGGCTGACGTTGCTGATCGCTTCGTGCGGGCCGGGTCCGGCCGGGGAACCGCCACGGCCCTCGTCGCCGACGCCCCAAGCGGTCTTCCGTCCCACCGCCATCGTGATGCACTCCACCTCCGGCCTCGACCGGATGGCGGCCTTGGCGGCCATGAAGAAAACGGACGGCCGCATCCACGTTCTGATCGACGCGGACGGAACCGTTCACCGCCTGCTCTCCACGGATCTGAAGGCGCACGCCGCCCGCGGCATGGACGATGTGGCTCTTCATGTCGCCGTCGTGGGCGGCATCGGCGCCGAATTGCTCGCCGATCCCCGACTCCTGGAATCCGCCGCGCGTATTGTCGGTGAACTGGCAGACCGGTTCGGAATCCCACGGTCGAACGCCGACGTCATCACCCGCCGGGGCGTCTTTTCGCACCAGCAAACCAAGTACCGGTTCGGTGGCCTTAGAAAAGGCGAGGAGAGGGGTCGGATGGAGCCCGGCGAGGATTTCATGAAGACTCTTCTCGGCCGGATCGGCGGAACGTTCCGTGAAGAGAAGGACTGGGTCGGACGCGCCGCCGACGGCTGGGTCTGCGTCTGGGAAGGCGGAGACCTCGGCCTCCGGGGCGAATTGACGAAGGGTCGAGGCCTGACGATCTCGCCGCCCGCTCCCCGCGCTCCTCTCGAGATGATCGAGTCCCGGAGGATGCGCTATGTGGACCGGGGGAGGATGGAGGAGATCCGGGGGATCGTCCTGCACTTCACGGCGACCCGCACGTTCGAGCAGGCCGTCGAGACGTTCGAGCGGCGGCGCCTGGGACCCTCGATCATCGCCGACACCGATGGACATGCCTGGCAGGTGGTCGACCGTCTCGAGGATCGGGTGGCGGCGGCCGGCGGAACCAACGACCACTGCATCCAGATCGAAATCGTGGGCGAGAACGAGGAGGCCCTGCTCCAAAACGAGGTTCAGCTCCGGAAGGTCGTCGAAGTCGTCACGGCCCTGCGCGCCGCCTATTCCATCGTCGGATCGAACCGCGACATCGAATCGCTCCGCGGCGTCTTTTCGCACGGGCAGGCCAAGAAAAAGTGGGGCCGGAGCGCCTGGATGTGGGGCGGCGATTTCGATCCCGGGGAGCGGGTCATGAAAAGAGTGATCGAGGGGTCCGGCGGAACGTACGCGGAGGAAAAGGACTGGGCGGGCCGCCGCTCCGGGGCCTGGGTCGTCGAGTTCGAGGACTGGCTCCCCTGAGCACCGTTTAACGTTAAATCGTCCGCGACGGATCAGGGCTTGCCGAAGGGCTCCGACGAGGAACCGCGGGTCAGCGTCCCTTTCCACAGGGCGGCGACCAGGTCGGGCTTGAGCGCCTCGGGGCAGTTGAGGACCAGCGCCGCGGAGGCTCCCCGGCGCACCACGAAGGCCTTCGCGGCGTCGTCGCGGCGATTCATGCCGAAGGCGACGGCGGCCGCGGCGTCCTCGAACTCGCGCGCGTCCTCCTCGCGGTCCCAGGCGGTGGCCCAGACGACGAGGACCTTCCCGCCCTCGGCCCACGCCATGAGGCGGTCACCTCCCCAGCCGGCCGCGGCCTCCGGCCTCGGCTTCTCCTGGAGCGACTCGATCAGGATCGCCGCCCCCAGCTCGCCGAGCGTCGTCCGGTAGACGGGATCCGATTTCCGGGAGGCGAAGAAATCCTCGAGGGGCTTCATGTCGAGCGCCGCGGGACGCTCCTCCTTCAGGTATTTCTCCGGATGGAGGATCTGCTCCGTAGATTCGGGGGGCCGCGCGTAAACCTTGCGGAGGCGGTCCGCTCCCCCTTCCTGGCGCATCGACTCCATGAAGATTCCGCCGCGCCGCCACAGGAAGTCGGACGAGCGGATGAGGAAGCGCGGCGCCACCAGGCTCGCGAGCCGGCTCGTCTCGCGTTCCCACTTTTCTGCGGACTCCACCGCCTTCTTGAGGTGATCGGCGTCCGTCCGCGTCCCGTCGACGCCCAGCCCGGCCCAGAAGAGCTGCTTGGTCATGTCGGCTTCGCCGTGACGGAGTGCGAGGCGGGCCATGCGCGCGTCGTAGGAGGGCTCGGCGGCGGGGGACCCCGACGCCGCGGCGGTCCGCTCGCTCAGGACCAGCGTGAGACGGTAGACCAGTTCGTCGTCCGGCAGCGCCGGGTCCAGGATGCAGAGCTTGTCGCGCGCCACGTACGCCTTCATGGAGGCCGCCGCGTAGGCGGGGATGGCCAGCTCCAGCTTCACGGCGGCCGGGACGAGGCCGAGCGTTTTGAACACGCGCTCGAAACCGGCCAGGTCGCCGCCGTACAACTCCTTCGATTGCTCCAGGGCGAAGCCGGCGCCCTCGCGCCGCGTCCCGATCTCGACCGCCACCGTCGGGCCGAATTTCAACCCGCGGAGCGTCTCGATCCGCGCGGAGAGCCGGTCGCGCTTGGAAGGAAGATCCTCGGCGGATTGAGGAGCGGGAAGGCAGGAAAGGAGGGCCAGCCAGGCGATGCGGCTCATTTCCGGTCCGGGTCGTACTCCGTTTCCAACGTCTCTTTCACGACGTCGAGCTGTTTCAGGATCAGTTCCTTCGACCCGTGGGGCGGGACGGACGTGAACCCCTTCGTCTCTTCGTTCTGCTGTTCGTAGACGGCCCGCATCAGGTCCAGCTTGGCATGGCGTGCGGCGGGCAGTCCCTCCTTCATCGCGGAGATCGCGCCCAGGATGTCCGCGTACGCGGTTTGGGCGTCCTTGCCGGTCTTGAATGCCTCGACGAGTTCGGCGTGGGACTGCTTCCAGGCCTTGAAGGCGAGGCGCACCGGGATTTCGGGAGCCCTCGGGGGCGGAGGCGGCGCCGGGGGCTTGGACTCCGGGGGAGTCTTCGCTTCCGGCGGGGGCGCCCCCCTCGGCCCCATCCCGGGGGGCCACTCGGAAACGATCGGCATCTTCGAAGGGGAGAACTTGATCTTGATTTCCTTTTCGCCCACGTCGATCCGGGTCTGCCAGTTCGCGGGAGGTTGCTGCCGCTCGACATCGGAGGCGAGGCGGGTGTAGGTCGCGATGTAGGGGTCGAACGCGGCCTTCGCTTCCCCGCTTACAAGCGTCTGCATGGTCCTCAGCGACTCGGTGATTTCCTGGAGGGCGGCTCCGGAATCGACGTAATTGCGCTGGGGAGAGGCTCCGAGGCCGGTGCGCACCCTGAGGTGGCACGGCGTCATCTGTCCGTACGCATTTTCGTAGGCCTCGAAGGGGGTCCGCGCGTTGTTCATGAGCCGGGCGCCGCCGCCGCTCAGGGCGATCGGGGGAATCCGGGGGATGTCGGGGCCGTCGGAGCAGGACGCGGCAACCAGGACCAGGAGCGCGAGGAGTCGTGGCATCGCGACATTATCGCCCAGAAATGCCACGTGCTGAAGTGCAATGTTCAAGGTTCAAAGTTGTCCAAAGTCCCGAGTCCGACCGGCTTCGTTGAAACCCCGGACGAACCACCAAGGCACAAAGCCACCAAGCCGAGCCTTGGTGAAGGCCGCAGAAGGGCGTGGCCCTTCAGGCCACGCACCGGCCCTGCCGGGCCGGAGGGACGGCGGGGAGGGCCGTGGAAGAAGG
>DATHFI010000049.1:0-2688 GCA_035490275.1 Planctomycetota bacterium | reverse complement strand
AGGATTCGCCCCCTCGCGAGCTTGAGTCCACTCCTCGATTATTCGAATTTGGCTTCAGCAACATCCAGGGCGAAGACCCCGACGCCGAGCCTCCAAAGGCCGCTCAGGTGTACATCAAGGTGGTCAAGTATGACCCTGATTGCGGAAAGGTCGAGTGGTCGGGGTTTTACAAGGTCGGCGATACGATTGGCGTCACTCCCGACAAGGAGACGGGGGTGCCCAAGTCAAGACACAAGGTTCGCAGCGAGAAGAAGAGGGGGACAGTACCTGTCGATTGCGACACCGGGGCCCAGATCAAGGCGATCCAGACAAACCAAGTCGTGCTGTACGAGTACAAGGAGTGCACGCCAACGCCCGCCGGCTGCAGCGGCCCAAGAGTCCTCAAGGATTGCGACAAGGTGAATCGGGTGGTGTACATCGATGAGGATGGAGTGGAGCAGGTCTACGAAACTCTTGCGGGCATGGACCGAAAACCAGATCGCACCTGCACTCTCCATGGAGGAAAGGTCGAGGTCCGGAAGATCACGGAAGCAGAATTGAAGGAGTGGCGGTCGGCCGAGGCGGTGCACCTACTCAAGTTGGCCGACTACGATTGGGGATCCAAGAACCCCAAAACTCGACGCGGAGCCCAAGAGAATTACCGGAAGCTGTCAAAGGCGTTCTCCTCCGAGGCTGTCGTCGTGAAAAACCTCGAGCGCATCAAGGCCAGGTCCGAGGCCGAAATCGAGGAGTGACGCCCGCCCGCCGACGCTGCGCACTTTCCGACCCGTCTGCTATCATCCCGCGCGGATGAAACTCGTGGGGATCGACGTCGGCGGGACCTTCACCGACTTCATTCTCTGGGACGGCCGGACCGTCCGCACGCACAAGGTGCTCTCGTCCCGCCGGGATCCCGCCGGAGCCGTGATGCGCGGCCTGCGCGAGATCCTCCCCTCCGGTCCCGCGACCCTCGTCCACGGCTCCACGCTCGCCACGAACGCGTTCATCGAGCGGCGCGGCGCGCGCGTCGCACTCCTCACGACGAAGGGATTCGAGGATCTCCTCGAAATCGGCCGCCAGGACCGCGGACGCCTCTACGACCTCGAGTGGCAGAAACCCGAGCCCCTCGTTCCCCGGTCGCGGCGGTTCGGCATCGACGAAAGGATCGCCGCGGACGGGTCAGTACTCCGTGCCCTCAAAGGTTCGATGCCGGCCCTACGGAGAGCGGAGGCCGTCGCCGTCTGCTTTCTCCACTCGTACGCGAATCCGCGCCACGAGCGGGTCGCGGCGCGCGGGATTCGCCTTCCCTTGACGCTTTCTTCCGACCTCGCGCCCGAATACAGGGAATACGAGCGGCTAGCGACGACGGTCCTAAACGCCTACGTCATGCCCGTCATGGAGCGCTACCTGCGCGAACTCGCCGCGCGGACCCGGGGCCGCGAATTGCGCATCATGGTCTCTAGCGGCGGCCAGACCACGCCGCGGAAAGCCGCGCGCGCGCCGGTTCACACGCTCCTTTCGGGACCCGCCGGAGGCGCGGTGGCGGTTTCCCACCTGTGCCATCGACTTGGGCTCCCGCGCGCCATCGCTTTCGACATGGGAGGCACCTCCACGGACGTCTCGCTCTACGACGGCGGGATCGACATCACCAAGGAGGGCTCCATCGGCGGCTTCCCGCTCCGGGTGCCGATCCTCGACCTCCATACCGCCGGGGCGGGTGGGGGCTCGATCGCGCGGATCGATCCCGGCGGCGCGCTCCGCGTCGGCCCGGAAAGCGCGGGGGCCGAACCCGGCCCCGCCTGCTACGGCCGCGGCGGACGGGCGCCGACGGTCACGGACGCCCACGTCGTCCTCGGCAGGATTGATCCCGCACTCTTCTTCGGGGGCCGGATGCGGCTCGATGTCGCCGCCGCGCGCCGCGCGGTGGGACGGCTCGGCAGGGACGTCCTTGCCGTCGCGCGTTCGATCCTGGACGTGGCGGGCGCGAATCTCGAGCGCGCCGTCCGGGCCGTGAGCGTCGAGCGGGGACACGACCCGGCTCGCTTCGTCCTGATTCCCTTCGGAGGCGCGGGACCCCTCCACGCCTGCGACCTCGCCGAGCGGCTCTCGATGGCCCGCGTCCTCGTGCCGCGCTGGCCGGGGCTGCTCTCCGCCCTCGGCATGACTTTGGCCGACGAAATCGAAGAGCGCTCCGCCTCGGCGCTCTGCGATGTGGCCGACCGTTCGAAGATTGAACGGGCGTTCAAAACAACAGGGCTCAGGGGGAAGCGGTTCGCCGACCTTCGGTACGGGGGCCAGTCGTGGGAGATCCGGACGCCGTGGGGTCCGCACGCAGAGCGTGAGTTCGCCCGGCTCCATGCCCGGCGACACGGGTACGCCCGGTCGGCCCCGGTGGAAGTCGTGAGCGTCTCCGTGCGGCGCGTTGTTCCCCGTCCGAAGCCGCCTTTCGAGAGGCTCCCCCGGGGCGGGCAAGGGTGGCGACCCGGAGTTGTCCTCCGCGCGGAGCTCAAGGCGGGAGATCGCCTCGTCGGACCCTCGGTGGTGATGGAAGACAATGCGACGACCTTCGTGAAGGAAGGGTGGCGCGGTCGCGTCGATACCTGGGGAAATCTCGATCTGAGGCCGGCATGAGCGACCTGTTGCGGCTCGACATCTTCCGCAGTCTCTTCGCGTCCGTCGCGGACGAGATGGGGGCGACGCTCGGCCGCG
>DATHFI010000048.1:0-4030 GCA_035490275.1 Planctomycetota bacterium | reverse complement strand
CACGCGGTGCGCGGCGGCGCTCGCCGCACGAGGCGTCCGGCCGGGCGACCGCATCGCCCTTCTCTCCTACAACCGGCCGGAATGGGCGATCGTCGATTACGCCGCCCAGCTGATCGGCGCCGTCACCGTACCCCTCTACGCGACGTCGACCCCGGACCAGGTCGCTTTCATCCTCTCGGATTCCGGCGCGAAGCTGACTTTCGCCGAAAACGCCGAGCAGCTCGCGAAGCTCGGGCCGGGCCTCGATGCCGTCGTCTTCGATGCCGTTCCGGCCGCAACCTCCTTCGAGTCTTTCCTGGCCGGGGCGACGGGCCCGCCGCCCGCAGTCGAGACCGATCCCGCGGCGCTTGCCACGATCATCTACACCTCCGGAACCACGGGGACGCCCAAAGGCGTGATGCTCTCGCACCGGAATCTCATTTCGAACGTGACGGCGGTGCTCGAGGTCGTCTCGTTTACCCCCGAGGACGTCAGCCTCTCCTTTCTCCCGATCTCCCACGCGTTCCAGCGGATCGTGGACTACGCCATCTTCTCCAAGGGCGCCGTCGTCGCCTACGCCGAGTCGATCGACTCGGTCGCGAAGAACCTCCTCGACGTGCGACCCACCATCCTCTGCTCGGTGCCCCGGTTCTACGAGAAAGTCCACGACCGGGTGTTGCAGTCGATCGAGGCGATGCCGGGGTGGCGGAAGGGACTCGCGCGGTGGGCGCTGAAGATGGGCGCGGCCGAAGCGGAATACCGGATGCGCGGAAAGCGCGCGCCGTTCGGACTTCGCGTCCGGCGCGGCCTGGCGCACCTCCTCGTCCTCCGGAAGATCCGCGCGCGGACCGGCGGCCGGATCCGGCTTCTCGTGTCGGGAGGCGCGCCGCTCGGGAAGGAGACGAACGAGTTCTTCAACGCGCTCGGGTTCACGCTCATCGAGGGCTACGGCCTCACCGAGACCTCTCCCGTGATCACGCTGAACCGGCCGGGGGCGGTGAAGATCGGCACGGTCGGCCCGCCCATCTCGGGGGCCGAGGTCCGGATCGCGCCGGAGGACGGCGAGATCCTCGTGCGGGGTCCGCTCGTCATGATGGGCTACTACCACCGGCCGGAGGAGACGGCCGCGGCCATGTCGGACGGCTGGTTCCGGACGGGGGACATCGGCGAGCTCGACGCCGAGGGGTGCCTGAAGATCACGGACCGGAAAAAGGACCTCCTGAAGACGAGCGGGGGCAAGTACATCGCGCCCGCGCCGATCGAGGCCCGGATCCGCCAGCATCCGTACGTCGCGAACGCGGTGCTCCTCGGCGACCGGCGGAAGTATGCGGCGGCGCTCATCGTGCCCGACTTCGCGGTCCTCGAGCTGGAGTTTCCAGGAGTGAGCCGCGCGGCGCTCACGACCCATCCTCCCGTTCTCGCCGCTCTTCAGAAGCACATGGACGCGATCAACGCCGAACTTGGCCACCACGAGACGGTGAAGCGCTTCGCGCTCCTCGACCGCGAGTTCACGCTGGAGTCGGGCGAGCTGACGCCGACGCTCAAGGTGAAGCGGAAAGTCGTGGAAGAAAAGTGGAAGCCGGTGATCGAAGACCTGTTTCGCTAGGGCAATTCTTCCGTTCGGATCGGGAACCTGATTGCTGACTGCTGAATGCTGAGCGCTGCTTCGTGGGCTATACTATATGAGGAAAACGGAATATCCGGAGCCGCCGCGTGAACCGACTCAACGCCCTTTTCAAGGCCCTCGCGAACCCGGGACGCCGCCGGGTCTACCAGGTGATCTGCCGGGGAAGCCGGCGGAACCGCCGCGGGCTGACCGTCGACCAGATCTGCCGGATCACCGGCCTCAAGCAGCCCTCGGTGTCGCACCACCTGGCCCGGCTGGCCGTCGTGGGCCTGATCACGCGGACCCGGACGCGGACCTGGGTCCATTGCGCCCCGCGCGCGGGAGGACTCCGGCCGCTCCAGAGTTTCATTAAAAATCCAGCGGAAGCCCCTTAGCGGAGAGCTCCAAGCTTCAAGCTCCAAGCTTCAAGCCGCGCGACACTATCACCAGGAATTGGCGACGCATTCGCGGGAGACCGCCCAACTCCTGAGAAGATCTGACACGAATCATGGACAGAGTTTCCTTCCACGCGCTCGGCATTGACGCGGTCGGCGCCGAGCAGGGATCGAGCGACCCCCTCCTGCTCGTCCCCGGCTGGGGCGGGGGCGCCTCGAACTGGCGGCGGGTGTGGCCCAGCCTCGTGACCCGGTACCGGTGCATTGCGCCCGACTTGCCCGGATGGGGCGACTCGGAAAAGCCGGACGTCCCCTACACCTTCGAATGGTACGCCGACTGGCTGGCCGCCCTGCTCGACTCCCGATCGGCCTCCCCCGCCTTCGTGGCGGGCCATTCGATGGGGGCGACCCTGGCGCTCGTCTTCGCCTTGCGCCACCCCGGCCGGGTGACCCGGCTGGCGCTCCTGAATCCGATCATCCGGGGATCCGACGGCCTCAGGAAAGGGGCGCGGTTTCTATCGGCGCCCGGAATCCGGCGCGTGGTGTATCCTTTCACCCGGAGCCGCGCCTTTCTCCGATTCCTGTCGCGACATTTCACGAACGCCGAGCAGGGACTCGAAGAAACGGACCTGCTCCTCGTCGGCCGGGGGAGTTTCGCCTCGATGACGCGGTGGCTCAACGCCGCGAAGGCCGTCGACCTGACGGGTTCGCTGCGGTCGGTGACGGCGCCCACCCTGGTGGTGGGGTCGGACGCGGACCGGGAGATTCCGCCGGTGCAGACCGCGCTCGCCGGGGGGATACCCGGGGCGCGGGTGGTGACGCTCAAGGGGTGCGGGCACGTCTCGCTCCTCGAGCGGCCGGCGGAGGTGGCGTCGCTCCTCGTCGACCACTTCGGCCCCGGGGCCCTGCGGGGCCGGCCCCCTGGGTGGTAGGCTTGGGTTGGCCAGGCTTCCAGAGTCCAGATTCCGGTGTCCAGTTTCAGAAGCCGCGAGCTTCGAGCCGGAACGAAGAGGGGAATTCGGAAGAATCCGGCGTCACCCGGTCCGGCTCGAGGCTTGAAGCCTAGGGAACCGGGAACTGGAGGCCGGAATCTGGAAGCGGACACAATGCCGCAGGGCCCTCGTTCCTTGCAATTTCGAGCGGAAACCCGTTTAATATGGGTAAGGGGTTCCAGGTGCCGATAGATGACATACCCCCCGTCGCGGGGGCCGTGGATGCGCGTGTGAACGACGCTTCGGCGGCGTCCACCAACGCGGCGGTGTTCCGCCATTCCAACGACGCGCTCTACCTCCTCGACTCCGACACCCAGAGGTTCATCGACGTCAACCCGGCCTTCGAGCATCTCACCGGGTATACCCGCGAGGAGTGCCTCTCGGGCGTCCTGACGGGGCCCACCCTCGTGGCCCCGGAGTCGGCCGAGACCTTCAACCTCATCCGCGCGACGCAGACCTCGGACTCCACCGACCGGTTCGAGCTCAAGATCGTCTGCAAGACCGGCGAGAAACGTCCCGTGGAGTTCTCCGTCAGCCGGATCCGGCTCGACGGGCGGGACGTCGACGTGGGGTCGATCCGCGACCTCACGATCCGCAAGCGTCTCGAGCAGAGCATGCGCGAGAAGATCGGCGAGGTCGCCGTCGCCAACAGCCGCATCTTCGCCCTGACCGAGAAGCTGCGCCGCGTCCCCGAGCTGGCCGCCCAGCTCATGCACGTCGACGAAGAGGAGGAGATGCTCGAGCGGGCCGCCCAGATCCTCTGTTCGCGGGACGGGCTCGACTACGAGCAGATCACCTTCTACCTTCTCCGGGGCGAGACGCTCGAGCTGGCCTACTCGACGGAAAAAACGCGCAAGCGCCGCCTGCGCCTCCAGGAGGACCATCCCCTCGTGCGCGTCGCCACGGGACTCGACCCCGGCCACGTCACCGCCGCGGGGGCCGTCCTCCCGCTCCGGGGGCGTGACGACAACCTCGGCGTGATCGAAGTCGCCTTCCATCCCAAGGAGATCGGCCTGCTCGAGGGCAACGAGCGCGCGCTCAAGGGGTACCAGGACCTC
>DATHFI010000047.1:0-5624 GCA_035490275.1 Planctomycetota bacterium | reverse complement strand
CACGGCCTGGCCGCGCTCGGACCAATCCTGGGAAGAGAGCATCCGGAGGACGTACTGCGTGCGCTGATCGGATTCGGCCGGCAGGACCATCGGGGTCGTCGACGCCAGCCCGTTCGCGACGTTGGCGAGCCTCATCGCGCAGACCGATCGAACCGCGCCTTCGGGAGCGCGGGCGACGCGGCGGTCGAGGTCTCCGGCCGCCGCTTTCAGGTTCGAGGCCAGGTCACGCTCCTTGGATTCGTACCCGTCCTTCAGGGCGAGCAGGTTCGCCACTTCGCGCGCCTCGGCGGGCGTGGCCTGGAAGAGGCGGCTGGTCGTTCCGACGTACCCGACGAGGACGCCGACGAGGAGTACCGCGGCGACGCGCATCCACGGGACGCGGGTCGGGGGCCGGACGACGGGCCGCGCCTTCGGGGTCGCGGAACCCAGCGCCTCGTGCAGGGACCGGCCGAGCCGGTCCGAGAAAGCGCGACGCTCCTCCACTTCGCGCCGGCATCCCTCGCACCCGGCGAGGTGCGCCTCGAGCTCGAAGCGCTCGTCGCTTTGGATCTCGCCGTCGAGCATCGCCTCGATGGCTCGAATGGCTTCGTCGCAGGTCACGGCATCGCTCCTTCCAGCATCTTCTTGAGCCGCTCGCGGGCCTCGAAGAGGCGCGAACGGACGGTTCCCACGGGGCATTCCATCGCCTCGGCGATCTCCGCGTACCTCATCCCCTCCAGGTAGAAAAGGACCAGCGCGGTGCGCAGCTCCTCGGGCAGGAGGCGCACCCGCTCGAGGATGGCCGTCACGGCCGGGCGCACCGAGGGCTGGGGTTCGGGGGCGCGGACGGCGCCGGCGGCCTCCATCGGGGCGTGGCGCCATTTGCGCCGGCTCCGGAGGTGGAGGGTGAACTGGTTGCGGAGGATCGCGATGAGCCAGGTGGTGAGCCGGGAATCGCCGCGAAAGTTCCCGGCCGATTTCATGGCGGCCAGGAAGGTCTCCTGGACGAGATCCGCGGCGTCCTCGTCGGAGCCGGTCATCGTGAAGGCGAGGCGGTGGAGGCGGTTGTAATGGAGCTCGACCAGCCGGTCGAAAGCTTCCTTCCGACCCGCCTTGAGATCCGCGACCAGTCGCGCCTCGTCCGACGGCATCGTTGCCATGCGGGCGGCCTGAATCAAGATATCCCCGGCTATCATAGCGATTGGTATCGCTGACCGGCTTCCGGTTCGGTGGAATCCGGAAGCCGAGTCGTGAGCCAAGAGTGGCTCTGTTGAAACCGTTTCCTCACCACGAAGCCACAAAGTCACTAAGAGGAGGGACTCCTCGAATGCGCCCGCCGGCGTTCGTGGCCCGAAGGGCCACGAACCGGCCCCGGAGGGGCCTGGGACGGTGGGAAGAGCCGCGGAGAGAAGGCGGCTTCTCTCGCGGCTCTCCCAGCCGTCCCTTCCGGCGGGCGCTCGACCGATCGGTGTCCGCTTGGTGTCCTCGTGCCTTGGTGGTGAAGGAAGGGGTTTCAATTCAGCCACTATGGACTCATGACTTCCCGGTTGGCCACAATCAACAGCGATGAGTCTTCCCTTACTCGCCCTCCTGGTCCTGGGCGGGCTGGCGCTGGGGTACCACTTCTACGGGCGATTCATCGCGCGGCAGTTCCGGCTGGACGACGCGACCCCCACTCCCGCGCAACAGGTCAACGACGGCGTCGACTTCGTCCCCGCGAAGCCCTTCTACCTGCTCGGCCAGCACTTCAGCGCCATCGCGGCGGCGGGCCCGATCGTGGGGCCCATCGCGGCCTGCCAGGCCTTCGGCTGGCTGCCCTGCATCCTGTGGATCGCCCTGGGCGCCGTCTTCATCGGCGCCGTCCACGACTTTTCGGCGCTCGTGGCCAGCGTCCGTCACAAGGCGCGCTCGATCGCGGAAATCGTCCGGCAGAACGTGAGCCGCCGGGCGTGGCTTTGCCTGCTGGCCTTCATCTGGATCGCGCTCGTCTATGTCATCGTCGCCTTCACCGAGGTCACGGCCGGGACCTTTCTCGGACGGATCGAGGAGCTGCAGGGCGTGAAGGTGGGATTCGAGCGCGGCGGCGCGGTGGCGTTCTCCAGCATCGCGTACCTGGCGCTCGCGATCGTGATGGGCCTGATCCAGCGGAAGTGGAGCCCGCCCCTGTGGCTCATGACGATCGTTTTCGTGCCGGCGACGCTCGGCGTGGTGTGGCTGGGCACGAAGTGCTCGACGATCTTCGTGATCCCCGGACCGAACGCGCACCGCCTATGGGGGGCGATCATCCTGGGGTACTGCTTCCTGGCGTCGCTCCTTCCCGTCTGGACGCTCCTCCAGCCGCGCGGCTACCTCGGCGGATTCATCCTCTACATCGTTCTCGCGGTGGGCGTGATCGGGATTTTCCTGGGCGGCTTCGCCGTCCAGCAGCCGGCGTTCCTGGGCTGGGTGCAGACCGATCCGGCGACCGGGGCGCCGACCCCGACCGGGATGCTCTTCCCTTTCCTCTTTGTCACGATCGCCTGCGGCGCCTGCAGCGGCTTTCACGGGCTCGTCTGCGGCGGCACGACCTCGAAGCAGATCGCGAAGGAGACCGACTGCCGTCCCGTCGGGTACGGAGCGATGGTCCTCGAGGCGTTCGTGGCCCTTGTCGCGCTGGCGACGATCATGATCGCCCTGCCGAAGGCGGGCACGCCGGCGGGAGCGGTGTACGGCGAGGGGATCGGGCGGTTCCTCACGGTGATCATCGGCGAGAAGCACCTGCTCTTCGCGATCGTCTTCGGGTCGATGGCGTTCTCGACATTCGTGTTCGACACGCTCGACGTCGCGACCCGGCTCGGGCGCTACATCCTGCAGGAGCTCTTCGACGCCCACTCGATGGCGGCCGCGGCGCTGGCGACGCTGGCGACGGTCGGGGTCCCGCTCCTCTTCGTGCTGGCGGCGCGGAAGGACTCGTGGCTGAATTTCTGGGTGCTCTTCGGGTCGTCGAATCAGCTGCTCGCGGCGCTCTCGCTGCTCGGGATCACGGTGTGGCTCCACCGGTCCGGCCGCGCGTGGTGGTACACGGCGGCGCCGATGGCCTTCGTGATGATCATCACGCTATGGGCGCTGGGGCGGCAGTCCTGGACGGGGCTGACGGCATTCCGCGCGCCCGACGGCACGATCCACTCGACAATCCTACTGAACGGCGTGGTCGCCCTGGCCCTGATCTCGCTGACGGGGGTCATCGTTCTCGAAGCGGTCCGCGCGATCCGGAGGCCGGCTCCGGCCGTCTAGAGCGCGTCGACGAGCGGGGCCTCGCGGACGAGGCGGTCGAGCAGGGGCATGATCTCCTTCGGCAGCGGCCCCGCGACGGCGTTCTCCTCGATCTGGACTATGTTTGTCGCTCCGACGATGGTGCTCGTGACCTCCGGCCGGCGCAGGCACCAGCCGAGCGCGAGTTGCGCGGGCGTCAGGCCCGCCTGCTTCGCGATCGCCACGAACTTCCGCACCGCGTCGGTGACCTCGGGCCGCAGGTAGCGCTCCATGAACTTGTTCACCTTCTCGTTCGCGCCGCGCGATCCCGCGGGCTTTCCGTCGAGGTACTTGCCTGACAGGACCCCCTGCGCGAGCGGGCTCCAGACGATCACCCCCACCCCCTCCTTTGCGCAGCTCGTGAGAATGTCCTTCTCCACGTTCCGGTCGAAGAAATTGTAGGGCGGCTGGTCGACCGCCGGCCGGTGGGAGCGGGCCATGCGGATCGCATCGCGGATCTGGCCGCTCGTCCAGCAGGAGACGCCCCAGTAAAGGATCTTCCCCTGCGTGACCAGGTCCTCCATCGCGCGGACCACCTCGTCGATCGGAATCTCCGGGTCCCAGCGGTGGCAGTAGAAGATGTCGAGGTAGTCCGTCTTGAGCCGCCGCAGCGACGCCGCGCACGCCTCGTGGATGTGCTTGCGCGACAGCCCCTGGTCGTTCGGCCCGGGCCCGGCGGGCCAGAAGACTTTCGACGCGAGGACGATCGAGGGACGCCGCACCCCTTCGAGCGCGCGGCCGAGCATCGACTCGCACTCCCCCTGGGCGTACACGTCGGCCGTGTCGAGGTGATTGACGCCGAGGTCGAGCGCGCGCCGCACGATGGTCGCGGTGGCGGCGGCGTCGAGGGTGTTGCCGTAGGTGAGCCAGCCGCCGAGCGAAACGGCGCTGATCTTCACGCCGGTGCGGCCGAGGACGCGATATTGCACGGGACCCCTCCTCCAGGAAGAGTCCCAGATTCTATCCGGGAGCGCGGCGACGCGCTACGAGCCGACGAACTCGTCGACGGCCGCGCGGACGCCCTCGACGTAGACGTTCTGGTCCTTCACGCCGCAGACGGGCCAGTCGGGGTCATGGATCGACTTCGAGATGGCCGACTGGAGCACGCGTTCCTTCGCGGGGAAGGTATCCTTCCACGCGGCCCTCAGCTTAGCCGTGGTCCTGGCATCCCCGAGCTTCTCGAGGAACTTGCCCATCTTCTCTTTCGCGTCGGCCTCCCCCTCGAACGCCGTCGCGAAGACGTCCGCGGCGTGGTTCCGCACGATCTCGGGGGCCGTCGGACGCGGCGGAATGACGAGGGTGTCAATGCAGCCGGCCTGGAGAAGGGCGGCCGCTCCAGCCAGCAGCGCGAGTACGCTTCGTGACATCGGGACCTCCTTCGTGGTTCTCTCTATTGTAGACTCCGCGGGGCCCCTCTTCCGCTGCGAAAAAATCGCAACGGCCGGGCGCTCCCGCTAGACTGCCCCCATGCCGCTCCGCGCGCTGGGCTGGGTCGGATTCGTCTTTTTCGCCGCCGGATTGCTGATCCTGCTCTTCGGCCCCCGCGAGTGGGGCTCTTACGGCTGCGGTGCGCTTCTGACGGCGGCCATGGTGTACGGATGGGGCCTGTGGACGGTGGCCCGGCAGATCCGGGGGATCCGCCGCCGCGCGGAGCAGATGCTGGAGCGGGCCGCCCAGGAGATGGAAAAGAAGAAGCGTTGAAAAGCTTCCCGCTGCCAGCTGCCGGCTCGAAGCTTGAAGCTTGAAACTTGAAGCTTCTTTATGCCTTCCTCACCTGGGCGCCCTCTTTCGTGTCCTTGACGATCCATCCGCGTTTCTGGATTTCGTCGCGCAGGCGGTCCGATTCCGGCCAGTCCCGGCGCTTCCGCGCCTCTTCGCGGGATTGGACCAGGCTCTGAACCTCCGCGGGCGGTCCCGCGACGGCGGGTGACAGCGGCACGCCGAGGACGAACATGAAACCCTCGAACGCGGCGGCCGCCCCGGGAACAGGGCGCCCCGCGTCGAGATTCCGGTTCACCTCGCGCACGAATTCGTGAACGGCGCCCGCGGCGGACGAGGTGTTGAGGTCGTCGTCCATCGCCCCCGCGAACTTCATACTCGCCGAGGCCACGATCATGTGGTCCGCGGTTTCCGGCGCCCCCGCGATCCGCCCGTGGAACTCCCGCAGGCGCGCGACCACGCCCTTCGCGTCGTCGAACGACTTCATCGTGTAATTGACCTGCTGGCGGTAGTGCGTCGTGACGAGCGCGTACCGGATCTCCTCGCCGGAGTAACCGAGGCTGAGCAGGTCCTGGATGGTGAAGAACGTGCCCTCCGATTTCGACATCTTCTTCCCGTCCCACAGCAGGTGACGG
>DATHFI010000046.1:0-2904 GCA_035490275.1 Planctomycetota bacterium | reverse complement strand
TTGAGGGGCTTCTCCTTCTCGAACCGCTCGCGGATCGTCCGCAGCACCGGCATCTGGCCGTCGGACCACTCGATGCGGCCCTTTCCCTGCGGCGCGAGGGAGAGATCCTTCACGTCGTGGGCCGCTTCGGACTTCGCCTTCTTGTTCGCCGCCATCTTCACCGACATGGAGTCTCCTACTTGCGCGCCTTCATGGATTTCCGGGACTCGGTCTTCAGGCCCGCGTCGCGCCGGAGCGCGTCCACCTTCTCGAGCTTCTCCCACGTCACCTCGGGCCGGTCGACGCCGACGTGGCCGTACCGCGCCGTCGCCTTGTAGATGGGCCGCCGGAGGTTGTAGTACGCGATCATCCCCGCGGGCGTGAAGTCGAAGTTCTTCTCCACGATCTCCGCGAGCCGCGTGTCGGAGACCTTGCCCGTCCCGAACGATTCGACCCAGATCGAGATCGGCTCCGCGACGCCGATCGCGTAGCTGAGCTGGATCTCGCACCGGTCGGCGAGCCCCCCGGCGACGACGTTCTTCGCCGCATGGCGCGCCGCGTAGCTCGCGGAGCGGTCGACCTTCGTCGGGTCCTTGCCCGAGAAGGCGCCGCCGCCGTGGCGTCCCATCCCGCCGTACGTGTCGGCGATGATCTTGCGTCCGGTGAGGCCGCAGTCGCCCTGCGGACCGCCGATGACGAACCGTCCCGACGGGTTGATGTGGTACTTGATGTTCTTGTCGATCATCCCCGGCGGCAGGACCGGCTTGATCACCTTCTCGATGATCTCGTTCTCGATCTGCTTGTGGGTGACGTCGGGGTCGTGCTGGACGGAGCAGACGACCGTGTGGACGCGCGCGGGCCGATCGTCCTCGTACTCGATCGTCACCTGCGCCTTGCCGTCGGGCCGGATCCAGGAGATGTCGCCCGAGGCGCGCACCGCGGCGGCGCGCCAGCAGATGGAGCGCGCGAGGTCGATCGGGAGCGGCATGTAGGCGCGCGTCTCGTTCGAGGCGTACCCGAACATGATCCCCTGGTCGCCCGCGCCGAGCTCCTTGCCCTTCGACGCGTCGGTGCTCACCGCGTCGTCGATGTCGGCGGACTGCTTGGAGACGGACGTCATCACGCCGCAGGTGTGGTAATCGAACCCGATGCCCGAGGAGTCGTAGCCGATCTCCTTGATCGTCTGGCGGACGACTTCCGGAATCTCGATGTAGGTCGTGGTCGTGATCTCGCCGGAGACCATGACCATGCCGGTCTTGACGAGCGTCTCGCAGGCGACGCGCGCCTCGGGATCGTCCTTGATGATCGCGTCGAGGACGGCGTCCGAGATCTGGTCGGCCATCTTGTCGGGATGGCCCATGCAGACCGCTTCCGAAGTGAAGACCCACCGGCCCTGCCGTGACATGGAAAGTCTCCTCCAGAGAGAATGAAGCGACCTTTTATATCACAGGCCAACCGGGCCATCAACCCCCGCTGCGCGGGGAGAAAATGGGCCGAAGCGCGAAACAACCCGTGGAAACTCCCCTTCAACCGTAGATACTCACTGGCCGACCGACGCTATGGTCACTCACACGATCTGCTGCACCTGCGGCAACATTCTGCGCGTGACGGACGCCGCGCCCGGCGCGAAGGCCGTCTGCTCACGCTGCGAGAAAGTCTGGACGGTGCCGGACCTCCCCGATCCGGCCTCCCCCACCCCGCCCCCGGCCGGGGTGCGGCGGGTGATCGTGTCGCGGCGCCCGGCCTCCTCGACGGGGACGGTCATCTTCAGCCTCGCCGTCCTCGGGGCGATCGGACTGGCCGTTTTCTTCCTGATGCGCGCCGGGTCGGAAAAACCCACGCCGGGGCCAAACCCCATCGCGACGGCGCCACAACCTCCGCCGGCGCTGCCTCCCCCGGACCCGCCCTTCCAGGGCCGCCGCGACGAAGGTGACGCCATCCGCGAAACGGTGCAGAAGCGGGCGGAGGACCCTCCGCGCCGGGTGATGTCGAATCGCGACCGGCAGGCGGAGCTGGACCTCTACATCTACCGGATCAACACCGCGGGACTCGTCGCGGCGGTTCTCGATCTCCGCGGGAAGAAAGCCGAGGCGGCCTCGTTGCGGGACTCGATCGGAGGATTCGCCGCCGAGCTGGACCGCTTCCTGGTCCGGGTCCGGGAGGAGGGGCAGGATCCCTTCGTCCCCGACCACATCCTTCGCGACGACGTCATCACCCACTTCGACACGAACGACTTTCGAAAACTCGACGCGGCCGCCTCAGAAAAGGTCCTCGTCCGCTTCCTGGCCGCGCTCAGGGCCGGCAGCCGTGCGCGCGTCGCGGTGAAGCGCGGCACCGATTTCGCCGACCTCGACATCCGGTACCACCAGCGGCCCAAGGAGCTGTATGTCATCCTCCAGCTGGCGTCGATCGTCCCCGGCGCATACGGTCCTGAGGTCGCATCAGGGGACCGCCCCGAGGGCGCTCCGCCGCCGCCTCCGGAAGTCACACTTCCGGACGCGCTGAGAGTACTGGCGGACTCGTTCCGCCGGGCCCCTCCCGCCGACCGGGCGCGTGCGGCCAAGGGCTTGAGGGACGGGACCGAGAAGGCCCGCGCGCCGGCGGTCGTCTTCACGGGCGCGACGTACCTGGCGATCAGCGACGAGGCCTGGGACCTGAAGGGCGAGGGGGCCGACGCCCTGCAGGGGTACTTCGACGCGGTGAAGATCGCGGAGGTCGAGGCCTTCGACAAGGCGCGCCACCTGGCGGCGCTGGCGGACCTGCGGACGCGGATCCCGGCGGTGCGGGCGAAGAGTCCCAACGCGGAAGGCCTGCTGCTCCGTTTCGCGGCGGCCCACGCGGCCGATTGCGGCGCCACCGAGGCCGAGGTGACCAGGGCGGCGGAGGGATTGGGTCTCAAACGGACGGCGGACGGCAAACGCTGGG
>DATHFI010000045.1:0-6434 GCA_035490275.1 Planctomycetota bacterium | reverse complement strand
GACGACGCAAGGCGAGATCGACGCCGTCCGGAAACGGGTGGTCGACGCCGTCCGGAGGCTCAGGAAGATGTCCCCGCTCTATCCCGGAGCCCGTTGACCCGCCGGGTCAGTTTCGAGTTTCCGGACCCCAGATCCCAGTTTTCTGAAGTTTCCAGCTTCAAGTTCCATCGCCGGGATTCACACGGATTGCCCTCGGATGCGCTCCTCGCCTCCGGCTTGCGACTCGGAACTTCAGGAACTGGAATCTGGGATCAGGGATCTGGAAACTACGCCACCCCCGCACCGCCGGTGGATTGGAGCCTCCATTTGCGCTATGATAGGGGTGTCGTGCAGTCTTCACTCACGGGAGCAACGATGCAGAATCACGAACACGGAGCCCATCATCACGCCCACGCGACGGCGGCCGTCCCGCCTCCGCCGGTGGGGGCGCCCGGCGCGGCGCTGACCATCGCGCCCAAGGCGGCGGCGAAGCTCCAGGAGCTCCTCGCGGCCGACAAGAAGGATCCGGCGACGACCGGCCTTCGCCTCGGCGTCCAGGGCGGCGGCTGCTCCGGCCTGTCCTACGTCATGGAATTCGACACGAAGCGGGAGACGGACCGCGTCTTCACGCTGGACGGCGTCCAGGTCTTCGTCGATCCGAAGAGCATCCTCTACATGAGCGGCTCGATTCTCGACTACGCCGAGGGGCTGATGGGGTCGGGCTTCTCGATCAAGAACCCCAACGTCAAGGGATCGTGCGGTTGCGGGCATTCGTTCACGACCTAGGGTCGAGGTGATGCCATGACGGAAGACAAGAATTCGCCGACTCCTGCCGCCACGCCCGCGGGGGCGACCGGGCTGTACAAGAAAGTCGACGAAGTCCTCGACCGGATCCGCCCCTACGTCCAGGCCGACGGGGGCCACGTCGAGCTCGTCAGCGTGGACGAGGCGGAAGGGGTCGCCAACATCCGCTTCCAGGGCGCCTGCTCGGGCTGCCCCTCGAGCGCCATCACGCTGCAGATGGGGATCGAGAACGAGATCCGCACGAGCGTTCCGGAGATCCGCCAGGTCGTCGCCGTTTAAGCCTCCACGCGCCCGAGGGACCGGGGAAAGGGAAGCACCTTGACGCAGATGCACGCCGCCCGAAGCGGCGAAATCACCCCGGCCATGCGACGCGTCGCTGAGCGCGAGAACCTCGATCCCGAGTTCATCCGCCGCGAAGTCGCCGAAGGGCGCGCCATCATCCCCGCCAACATCCATCACCTCGCCGGGGCCCTCGACCCCATGGGCGTCGGGATCGGCCTCGCCTGCAAGATCAACGCGAATATCGGTAACTCCGCCGTGACGAGCAACGTGGCGGAGGAGCTGAAGAAGCTCCACACCGCCGTCCATTTCGGTTCGGACACCGTCATGGACCTCTCCACGGGCGGGGATCTCGACGAAATCCGGACCGCAATCGTCGGAGCCTCGACGGTTCCCATCGGCACCGTGCCGATATACCAGATGTTGCTGGGAGTGCGGGACATGGCGGACCTGACGTGGCGGGACATGCTCGACGTCATCGAGAAGCAGGCCCGGCAGGGCGTGGACTACATGACCATCCACGCCGGGGTCCTCCTCGAGCACCTCCCGCTCATCAAGGGACGGATCACCAAGATCGTCTCGCGCGGGGGAAGCCTCATCGCCGACTGGATGGTGAAGCGGCGGGAGCAGAATCCGCTCTACACGCACTACGACGAGATCTGCGAGATCTTCCGGCAGCACGACGTCTCGTTCTCGCTCGGCGACGGGCTGAGGCCGGGATGCTCGCACGACGCGAGCGACGCGGCGCAGTTCGCGGAGCTCGAGACGCTCGGCGAGCTCACGCTGAAGGCGTGGCGCCACGACGTCCAGGTCATGATCGAGGGCCCGGGCCACATCCCGCTGGACCAGGTCCCCGCCCAGGTCCTCCGGCAGATCGAGGTCTGCCACGGAGCGCCCTTCTATACGCTCGGCCCGCTCGTGACGGACGTCGCGCCCGGGTACGACCACATCACGAGCGCCATCGGCGCGGCCGTCGTGGGGCAGTTCGGCGCGGCGCTCCTTTGTTACGTGACGCCGCGCGAACATCTGGGACTTCCGGACGACGACGACGTCAAACAGGGCGTGATCGCCTACAAGATCGCGGCCCACGCGGCCGACGTGGCCCGCCACCGGCCGGGGGCGCGGCGGCGCGACGACGAGCTGTCGAAGGCCCGCTTCGCCTTCGACTGGAACCGCCAGTTCGAGCTGTCGCTCGACCCCGAGACGGCCCGGAAGATGCACGACGAAACCCTTCCCGCGGAATACTTCAAGACGGCCGAGTTCTGCTCCATGTGCGGGCCGCGCTTCTGCTCCATGAAGGTCTCGACCCACATCGAGACCTGGGAGCCGCAGGCGGCCGCGCCGAAAAAGAACTAGCCCCATGACCGCCGCCGTACTGCTGCTGGCCCTGTTCACGCAGGGCGACCGGCGGGACGATCCGGAGGCGCGCCTCAAGGAAGCCCTCCGCCTTCGCGACCTGGGAATTCACGAGCGCTCCGAGGAGCTGATCCGGGAGGCGCTCCGAATCGTCATCGGCGATCCCCAGCGCCCGAAGGACCTGCCGAAATTCCGGGCCGCGCTCTGCGAGATCCTCCTGTCGGCCCGGAAATACCCGGAGCTGATGATCGAGGCGGCGCCCCTGCGCCAGAATCCGCGGACGAGGGCGCACGGCTGCTCCCTGGTTGCCTGCGCGGCCTGGAAGTCCGGCAATGCCGCGGATGCCCTGGCCGCCTGCGACGAGGGCGATCGGGCGGCCGCCGATCCCTCCGGCGGCGCTTCCCCCGAAGTGCGGCGCCGGCTGCGGCTCGTGCGCGGCCTCCTCGGGTGGCGCCGGTTCGAAACGGTGACGCACACCGTCTTCTGCCCACCGGACTCGCCCATCGTCGCCGACCCCGCGGGATTCGGCCGCCGGCTGGACGCCGCCTTCGAGCGGGTCCGCGCCGAGCTCGACGCCTCCGTCGACGGCCGGATCGAGGCTTTCTTCTTCAACGACCAGGCCCAGGCCGACTCCATCCTGGAGCGGGCCCTCGCCTTCGTGCAGCCGGCGGAGCGCGCTTATTACTCCCGGGCCGACGCGGCCCCGGGTTTCGCGATCGCCCAGGTGGTCTCCTTCTTCGCGGTCAACCGGCGGGAAAAGCAGCCGCCGAGGCTGCCGGGTCTCGTCGAGGGATTCGCGGCGTCACACGCGGACGATTCCCTCTGGGACCGGCGCCGCGAGGAGCTGCCGCGGCGGGCCCTCCGGGAAGGCACGATTCCCGCCCTGTCGGACCTCCTCGCCCGCCCGGCGGGGGACGCGGAGTACTACGCGCTGACGGGCTCGTTCGTGCGGTGGCTCATCCGCTCGCGGGGACGCGACCGGTTCCGGCGCCTCTGGGCGGAGTACAACGATCACCTCGGAGTCGACGCCAAGGCGCCCGACCTCCGGCGCCCCTGGGTCGAGGTCTACGGCACCCCGCTGGAAGCCCTGGAGACCACGTGGCGCTCCTCCATCAAGTAATTCCGGTCGGCGTCTTCCAGGCGAACTGCAACATTCTTGCGGACGAGGATTCGAAGACCGCGGTCATCATCGACCCGGGCGACGAACCCCGGAGGATCCTCGACGTCGTGCGCGACCTGGGAGTCAAGGTCACCCATCTTCTGCACACCCACTGCCACCTGGACCATATCACGGGCACGCGGGCGGTGCGGGAGGCGACCCGCGCAAAAATCCTGATCCATCCGAAAGACAAGTTCCTGTACGAGGGCCTGAAGGAGCAGTACGCGACGACGGTCCGGCTCTTCGGATTGAGCCTCGCGCCCGGGGACGACCCCCTTCCCGCGGACGGCAAGCTGGCGGACGGCGCGGAGATCGCGCTCGGCCAACACAAGCTGCGCGTGATTCACACCCCGGGCCACACGCCGGGGTCGTGCTCCTTCCTTCTCGAGGGACCGGAGGGGCCGCGCCTCTTCACGGGCGACACGCTCTTCGCCGGCAGCATCGGTCGCACCGACCTCGCCGGCGGCGACACGGATCTTGAGCTGCAGTCAATTCGAACTCGGTTGCTGACATTGAATCCCGAAACGACGGTTTTCCCGGGCCATGGACCCTCGACACGAATTGGAATTGAACGGAACGAAAATCCTTGGCTTCAATAGGGGAGGGGAGAGACTTCAGAAAGAGTTGGCAGTCAACAATTTACAGCCTGGCATTTCGTTTGAAGTCTGATGTCTGAAGTCTGAAGTCTGGCCCGCGCCCCTCTCAAATCTCGACAATCTAATCCAAGCTGGGTACACTTCTTCTCCCCGTTAAAGAAGAGGATTTTGATTATGCCCACGACGCGCATCCCAAAGGCGGCTCAGCAGCTTCCGAACGATTCCCGGGTGAAGGAGTTGAGGGCGGCGCTCGACCGGGATCCCTTCAACATCAACGTGCGGCTGATGCTCGCGGCGGCGCTCGAGAACTCGGGCCGCCAGCCCGAGGCCGTCAAGGTGCTCCAGGACACGATCGAGAAGGCGCGCCGCAATCTCGGCGTGACCTACTGCACGCTCGGCTCGGCCCTGATGAAAGCCAACCGGCCGGACGAGGCGCTCCGCCACTTCGACACGGCGATCGAGCTCGATCCCTCGAACTCCTCGTTCTACCTGTCGAACAAGGCGGCCGCGCTCAACAAGATCGGGCTGGCCGACAAGGCGAAGGCGCTCTACCAGGACCTGCTGGGACGGGCCGACCTCGCGAAGGAGACGCGGCGGATCGTCGCGAGCAACCTCAAGGAACTGAAGTAGCCCGGCTTCCTGCCGGGGAGCCGGAGACTGCGCGCCTAGAGTCCGCCCTTTCTCACCAGGTCCTCGACCGACCTCACCTCGCCCTTCTGACGGAGCGTCCGGAGGCACTCCAGGAAGACCCGGACGGTCACCTCGCAGTCCCCGATCGACCGGTGGCGCCCGTCGACGGTGATCTGGAAGTGGTGAGCCAGCCGGTCCAGCGAGTATCCGGAGAGGCCGGGCCGGACGCGGCGGGCGAGCGCGATGGTGTCGACGACCGGGATGGCGAGCTTCCCGTGGCCGGCGCGCACGAATTCCGCGTTGATGAACCCCAGGTCAAACCGGGCGTTCTGCGCGATCATCACGGTGCCGGCGAGGAATTCGCGGAGGGGGCGGGCGACGGTGGCGAAGGGGGGCGCCTCCTTGAGCATTTCGTCGGAGATGCGGTGGATCCTCCGGGCTTCCTCGGGGATGGGGATGCCCGGGTGGATGAGGCTGTGGTAGCGCTCGATCTCCTTGCCCGCCCTGAGCTTGATCGCCCCGATCTCGCAGACGCGGTCGCCTTGTTCGGCGCTCAGCCCCGTCGTCTCGACGTCGAGCACCGCGAACATCGCCGCGTCGAGTTCCATCACCGCGATTCTAGGCGCGCCCGGGGGGACCGTCAACGAGCCACGCCCGGTCCGGGGAAAATGGGTGAAACGTGGTTCAAAGTGCGATGGTCAATGTTCAATGTCGGACCCAGGACGTTGGACCCGACATCGGACCTCTTGACGCCCCCCGCGGGGGGGCTCACAATCGGCGCGCCATGGACCTCGGACTCCGCGATCGCACGGTGCTGGTGACGGGAGGCAGCCGGGGGATCGGGCGGGCGATCGCCCGGGTTTTCCACGAGGAGGGGGCGCGGGTCGTCATCTGCTCGCGCAGCGCGCGCAATCTCGTGGCGGCGGCCAAGGCGATCGGCGAGATCGTCGCGGTGCCGTGCGACGTCACGAAGCCCCGGGAGGTGCGCGCGCTCCTGCGGCGGTGCGGCCCGCTCGACGTCCTGGTGAACAATGCGGGCGGCATGGAGCATTACGGGAGGTTCGCGGAGACCACGGCCGAGACCTGGCGCCGCGCCCTCGAGCTGAATCTCATCAGCGCCGTCGAGCTGGTCCGGACCGCGCGGCCGGGCCTGGCGGACCGGAAGGGGTGCGTCATCAACATCGCGTCGGAGGCGGGGCGTCAGCCGCTCCGGGTCGGGCCGGACTATTCGGCCGCGAAGGCGGCGCTGCTCTCCGCGACGAAATCGCTCTCGGTCGAGCTGGCCTCGGAGGGGATCCGCGTGAACGCGATCTGCCCGGGGCCGGTGATGACCGACTCGTGGATCGCGGAAGCGCGCCTCCGGGGAGGGGCGCGCTGGCAGGCCTTCTTGAAGAGGGCGTCCGCGCACGCATCGACGCGGATCCCCCTGGGCCGCATGGGGACTCCCGACGACGTCGCGGCGATGGCGGTGTTTCTCGCGTCGCCGCGGGCCTCGTGGGTCACGGGCGCGGCTTTCGCCGTGGACGGTGGCGCCGTACGAGTGATCTGATTGGAACGGAGGATCAAGTCATGAAGGTGGGTGTCATTGAGCACTTTGATTCCATGCATCTTTTGCCGGGCCACCGCAAGTG
>DATHFI010000044.1:0-2529 GCA_035490275.1 Planctomycetota bacterium | reverse complement strand
GAGCGCGCTAGCAACGGTCTTTTTGCCGTTCAGCACCTTATCCAGTTCAACCTTCGCTCGCCTTGCTTCCTGCGCGTCGGGGGTCGGCTCCTTCGTCTCGGTCACTTCGACCGCGAGCTTGTCGAGCGCCGCGATGAGGTCACCCGACTTTTCAACTTTGCCGAGCTTGTCCTTTATCGTCCCTAGATGCTTAGCTGAGAAGGCCTTGTAAAACCTCTCGAACTCGAAAGTCGTTTCAACGAGCAACCCGCCTTCGTACTTGCGCGAGGCCGTCACCGTCCAGCTCTTTACGCACTTCCCATAGAACAGCGTTGCGAGCTTGGCGATTTCGTCTGCTTCCAGCTCATACGTCGCGGTGATCGGCGTGGCGTCCTTCACCTTGTCCTCCATCTGGTGCTTCTTCAGCAACCAGCGAGGATAGTCTTCGAGGACGTTGAACGTGGCTTTCTTCGCGGGGTTAAGGCGGTCGAGCGCTTCGATCAAGGACGACTTACCGGCCTCGTTCTTGCCGACGAGGCACGTGTTCTTCCCGACCCTTATCTGGCCGGAGTCGACGATATTTCGGAACAACCGGACGTGAAACGACTTGAGCTGCATCGGAAATTCCCCTCCAGGAACTTCTTCGTAACTGTATGGCGCCCTCCCGCAGGGAAGGATGACCGGCCGACTGGGCCGACGCCGCTCGACCCCTAAGGGTGGACCTCAGGCGATTATACGCGGCTGGACCAAAGTTCGAGCTTTCGTCGCCGCGCCGATCGACCTCACGCAAGTAACTCGATTCGTACCTGTCGATCGGAAGGTGCATCGAACAGGGGGCACGATCAAGCTGCTGACCGCATCCTAACTTGAGCGAATGTGCGAATGTACTCCGCTTGCTTCGAGCAGAGCGAGCGCATCCGACGATCGAGCACTTTCAGGCTTGGCCACTGACGCCGGGGTAAGGCCACACTTCTGAGGAACAAGTAGGTCAATCGTGCGATGAGATGTCGCCGTCCCATCCGGGGTCGCCCGTCCTTCATGATCCACTGTCCTACGGCCCACCCCATGGAGATGGAGCCGCTGGCTCTGATGCGGGCGTAGGGAAAGATGGGGTGGGCCCGGCCCTCCATTACGAGCCGCAACATCGCCTCCTGCAGCTCCGCCAGATCCCTTGAGACCCTCCAGACAACTTGGTCCCAATCGCTCGTGGCGACTGACGGGAAGGGAGAATCAGAGGGACCGCCGGCCCGGCCGGCGAGGCGCTTCAAGCTCCGGCGGGACAAGTCCAAGGCATGCGCGTGCTTGGCGTGCTGATGGTTCAACTTGAGCCTCCGCCGGTCGAAGTCGAAGTAAAGCTCCTTGTCTCCGTAGCGCCGTCCGATCTGGTAGATGCGCCGCCCGGTGAGCCGCCCGGTGAGGTGCTTCCGGAACGTCCGGATCGTGCCGTCCGGCATCGCGAACTTGAATCCGCGCCCCCAGTGAAGGGAACACGGCCCCCGGTCGGGACGGCGCTTGATGAAGAGCACCAGACTCGTAGGAGCCAGCGCCGCGCGGAACTCCCGGGCCAGGATCTCCATCTCCGCTTCCACGTCCAGTAGCGCCGTTTCCAGAACGCTGAGAGCCTTCGTGATCGATCGAAAGTGGAAGTGGGCGCGCGCCTCGACGGAGGAGCCGGCGGGGGGCGATTCCCGGTCGCGATTCCCGATCGCCATGATGCCCGAGCTGGTAAGCGTGGAAGGGAGATTCCGAGGAGGCGGGAAGCCTAGATTACCGGGTTGCCTGCGCACCCCGGCCTCTTATAGGCCGCGCTCCGCGTCTGATCCTCCTCCTAGGCCACCTTCCTCCTCCGTCGGGACACGCCAGTTCCGACCTTCGCCGAGCCCACCCGGATCGCGGTGTGGAACTCGACCGCGAGGCACTCCCGGCAGAGATCCTCCCATCCCCGGGGGAACCCTTCGCCCCGTGCGTTCCACATCGCCAGGTACGCGAGCGGCGGGATGCTCGCGACGAGCGCATCCGATCGCCGGGCATCCTCCGGGGTGCTCCACGGGAGGACGAGGAAGGCGCCCCGACAGGCGCCACAGAGGGCAGCCAGAACGTGGGCCCGCCCGTTCCTCCACCGCTGCAGACCCCCGCGGATGACCTTCCAGCGGAGGGTCCAGCGGCGGCCCGAAGCCCCCCGCTGGCGGAGGTACCGCCGGGCCTCCTTGAGGGCCTTCAGGACCGCCTTCTCGACCGCCGGACGGGGCAGGCCGCCTTGGGCGACACGGATGGACCAGGTCGCCCGGGCGGGCACCTCAAAGGTCTCAGAGCTTGACCGGAAGATTCGCGACATAGGTTCCGACTCCCAAGGCAAAGAGGATTCCCAGAACGTACAAAGACCACGGCGGGACGCAGGCCGGGAGGACGGGAAGCGTGAGTCCCGCGACGAGCGAGGCCGCCGCCAGACGTTTCCCAAGAAAGTTCAGCGTGGGTGAGGAGAACCGGAGGGCGAACCTGGCCGACTCCCGGACAATCAGCCCCGCCAGAATGGCCGACGTCGTGACAAGA
>DATHFI010000043.1:0-2022 GCA_035490275.1 Planctomycetota bacterium | reverse complement strand
GCGCTCCGGCAGGCCGACAAGGCGGGGGCGAAGACGCTCGCCATCACGAACGTGAAGGGGAGCTCGATCTCCCGCGACGCGCAGAACGTAATCTACATGCGGGCGGGGCTCGAGATCGGCGTCGCCGCGACGAAGACGTACACCTCGCAGATCCTGTGCGGCCTGTTGTGGGCGATCCAGATGGGTCGCTGGCGCGGAACCCTGCCCTTGGCGCGAGCGAAGGCCCTGCTTCGGGGAGTCAAGAAGGTGCCGGCCGCGATCCAGGACGTGCTCGACCGCGCGGACGACGTGAAGCGCGTCGTCGACCGGCTCGTCGACTGCAAGGACTACATGTACATCGGCCGGAGGTACAACCTCGCGACCGCGTTCGAGGGCGCCCTCAAGATGAAGGAGCTCTCCTACCTCCACGCCGAGGGGTACGGAGCGGGGGAGATGAAGCACGGGCCGCTCGCGATCGTGGACGAGCACCTGACCACCGTCGCCATCGCCCCGCGCGACCGGGTCTACACCAAGATGGTTTCCAACATCCAGCAGATCCGCAGCCGCGGCGGGCGCATCGTCACCGTCGCCACGGCCGGGGAGAACGAACTCGCCGCGTTCTCCGAGGAGATCCTGTCGATCCCCAAGGTCGAGGAGATGTTCTCGCCCATCGTCGCGGTCGTGCCGCTCTAGCTCCTCGCCTACCACACGGCGGTCCGCTTGGGGCGCGACGTGGACAAGCCGCGCAACCTCGCGAAGAGCGTGACCGTGGAGTGATTCGCTCCCCGCGTACGTCCAATAAATGATGCTTCTGAAGGCCGCCCTCGTCGCCGTCGCCGCGGCGCTCTTCGTCCAGGATCCGGTCCCGGACGAGCGCGCCCAGCAGATCCGGCGGGCGATCGAGTGGCTCTCCGACCCCGATCCCGAGATGCGCGACCTGGGGCGCAAGGAGATCTTGTCGCTGGGCCGCGAGGCGGTCCCGCGGCTCGAGGACCTGCTCCGCGCGAAAGGGGCGCTCGAGGTCTACAAGATTGTCCGGGAAATCGAGCTGGGGAAGAATCCGCCCGCCTCCGAGATCCCCGGGCCGATGCTCTCCGACGAGGAATTTCTGCGGCGGATCGGGCGCGCCGATGGAACGGCTATCGACACGTACATCCGCTCGAAGATGGCCGATGTTCGATCCCGCTTCAAGGAGCGCCAGTACCAGAAAGCGTACGACATGGTCCAGGCGCTCCTCGTCCTCGAGCCGAAGAGCAGGTACGTCGCCGAACTGCACCAGATGCGGAAGGTCTCCGACAATATGATCACGCAGACCTCGATGATTCACACGCGGGTCGTCCCCCCGCGCGGCGCCACGGCCGCGGGCTCCAAGATCGAGATCCTCCTCCGGATGGAGAACGCCTGGAAGGGCGGGATCACGATCCACTACGACAAGGAGATCGCCCAGCCTGTCGTGATCGTGGAGATCACCGTGGAGCGTCTCGACCCCAACGGATCGGTCACGCGCGCGAACCGCACCGAGGAGTTCCCGATGGACCGGGAGATCCCGATCGCCATGGGGGCGCAGTGGGAGTTGCCGATCACGCTCGACACGAGCGCCGAATTTTCCGACGACCAGGACTACGTGCGGCTCTACACGGTCGGCGCGTGGCTGCCCGTCGTGAAGATCGACCGGGGGCTGGGCGCCGAGGCGCAGAAGCGGATTTTCTTCGAGCCGGTCACGGTCAAGCTGGTCCCGAAGAAGCACCTCCACCTCGCGGAAGACCCGCTCGGGATGCTCGGCAAGGCGATGGATGCGGGGAGCGTGAACGAGGTCTTCATCTGCGCCATGATCCTCTCCGACGAGCAGAGGCCGCAGGGGATCGAGCTGCTCGTCTCGGCCATGGAGAAGGCCCAGAAGGGGTGGAAGAAGGCCAAGGACAGCGGGGCCGCCCAGGAAGAAATCCATTTCCGGGACGCGATCGCCATCGTCGCGAACATCCTGGAGACCGTCACGGGCGAGAAGCGGGGGATGGATGTCCCGAAATGGCGGCAATACGCGGA
>DATHFI010000042.1:0-4687 GCA_035490275.1 Planctomycetota bacterium | reverse complement strand
TCACGCTGAAGGCGGAGCCGGTGGACGAATTCCACCGGGCCGTCCTGACCTGGAACGCCATCGAGAGCGGCAAGCTGAAGAAGGAAGGCGAGGCGATCGAGGGGATTTCGGGCGACTCGGTGGCCGATCCCGGGCCCGAACTTGAAATCCGGTTCCTTCGCGCCAAGTTCCGGGAGCAGCTGATCAATCGCCTCGAGATCGAGCCGGTGAAGGGGCCCGGCGGGGAACACGCCTTCCGCGTCGACCTGAGGACGTCGAGCCGGTTCACGCTGGACGGGGCCTACGAGGGGAGCGTGCTCTTCGGCGCCTGGACCTTCCGCCTGCCGATGAGCATGGCGGTCTTTCTCTCGCTCATCGAGCTCGGCGTGGCCGACCAGATCGGCGGGGTCTGGGGCGTGATCATCGCGGTGATCTTCACGGCGGGGTTCGTGCCCGGCATGCTTCAGAAGGGGACGCTCGATCTCCTCCTGGCGAAGCCCGTGCGAAGGCCGGTCGTGCTCCTGACGAAGTACGCGGGAGGGCTCTTCTACGCGCTCATCCCGGCCATGTTCCTGATCGGCGGATGCTGGTTCGCGATTTCGGCGCGGTCCGGGTACTGGAACTTCGGATTCCTGGCGTCGATCGGCGTGCTCGTGGTGATCTTCGGCGTGCTCTACTCGTTCACCGTCCTGATGGGGGTGCTCTTCCGGAGCACGATCGCCTCCATTCTCCTCACGATCGGCCTCTGGTTCCTGTCCTCGATGATCGCCAACGCGCATTTGGTGCTCCGGAGTCCCGAAATCGCGCCCAAGGTGCCGGCCGCGATCACCAAGACGATCGGGGTGCTTCGGCTCGGCCTGCCCCGGACCACCGAATGGGGCCAGGTCTCGACCTATTTCGTCATGAAGGGCAACCTGGGTCCGGACATGGAGATGGTCGTGGAGGACCAGGGGCGCCACGGAATCCAGAGGCCGGCGTGGCTCTCGCTGTGCCTCAGCTCGGCGGGTTTCATCGCCGTCATGCTCGGCCTCGCCTGCTGGACCTTCTCGCGGCGCGATTACTGACGGCCCGTCGGACCGGGAGGGCGCCCGATGCTCCTCGCCGACATGCTCAGGGATTCGCTACGGGAATCCCTCGACCGGCGGTCCCTCTTCATCGGGTTCATCATTTCCACCATCTTCATCCTCGCGTGCGGCACCATCCAATTCGAAGAAGTGAACACGGAACTGGCGCTGAAGACCTTTGAGAGCAGGTTTCGTAACTGGGTGGGATTGATCAAGCCCAAGACCGATGTGCACTTCCAGATTAAGGATGTGCGACCCATCGGGCATGAGCCCGGTGCGGAGGATTTCGAAGGAGGAACTGCATTTCAAGTCGGAACTTGGCCCATGGCGGAATTCCAAATGCTGGTGCTCGGGAGCCTTGTCTGGAATGGGGCCAGGGGCGATCGCCACGTCTTGACCTTGAAGGACTGGGACAAGAACCTGGCTCCTCCGACAGTCGAGGAGATGCGCAGTTTTCTTCGAGAAAAGCTCGCTGAGAACAATCTGGCCGGGTCAAGAGTGGACTTCGAAGGAATCGGAGGTGACCGCGCTTCTTTCCAGATCTACCTGAAACGCGGGTCTACTCTGACCCTGCCCGGGAGTCACCGGATGTCGATCTTCTTCGGTTCACTCGATGTCGACATGTATCGCCAAAGCGTGACCGATGTGATTTACGCAATCCAGGACACGCTGGCGAACGTCGTCGCGGGCTGGGTGGGAATACTGATCGCGATCATCGCGACGGCCGGGTTCATTCCCAACATGCTCCAGAAGGGCACATTGGATCTGACGCTCGCACGGCCCGCCCCCCGGTGGAGGATCCTCCTCTACAAGTACCTGGGAGGCCTGATCTACGTTGCGGTCGCCGCCGGTTACCTCATCCTCGGGTCATGGGTGATCCTGGGTTTGCGAAGCGGCGTGTGGTCGACCGGCTACCTGCTGGCGATTCCAATGCTCGTATTCTTCTTCGCGGCCCTTTACACGGTTTCCGTCCTGATCGGAGTACTCACGCGGGAGAAAATCGCCCCCATATTGCTGACGGCGCTGGCATGGTTCGGGCTCGTCGCGCTGGGACACATCCACATGTTCATGCACCTGCCGAGCGCGACCAACATTGATCCGAACGGCCCGACCGCGAAGTTCGTGGACGGCGCGCATGCGGTACTTCCCCGACTCAAGGAGGTGGGCCAGACGGTTTCATGGGCGCTCGTGAAGACCAACGGCATCACGCCGGAGCGGTGGGCGCTCATGTACCGCGAAACGCCCTATCCCGAAGTGGCATGGATTCCGCTCTTCGGCGTTACCGGCGCGTGGATGATCGGACTGCTCGGCTTATCGTGCTGGATGTTCTCGAGACGAGACTACTGACCGGATTGTGGATGGTGGATTAGCGGTCGACTGCTGCATCGACAATCCGCAATCCAGAATCTGCAATCGCGAACTTATTTCGAAGTTCTCACGATGAACAGATGTCGCGTGGGCACGTTTTTGAGCGAGTACTCCCCGAACGAGTCGCTCGTCGCCCCGATCCCCAGCCCGTGAAGGGTGATGTTCCCGTCGGGGACCGCGAAGCCCTGGAGCGAAATCAGCGCGCCGCTCACCGTGATCGTGGCCGCGCCCTGCGTCAGCGGGACGAGGTCGTACACCACCGTGATCCCGTCCGCGAAGGCGTCGACGTACGCGGTCGCCACCTGGTTCGACTTGGTCGCGCGCAGGAAGATCTGCCCGGGCGGCAGGTTGTAGACATAAAAAATCCCGTCGGGCTGGGTCGTGGTCAGGGTCCCGTCCGGCGCCCCGTTGACCCCGTTGCCGTACCACACCTCCCCGACGATCGCGTCGTTGCCGTCCCGCGCCTGGACCGCGAATCCCCCCGCGCTGTCCAGGACCCGGCCCCGGAAGATCCCGGTCCCGGGCGTGAGCGTCACCCCCGTGGGGACGAGCTCCGCGTCCCGGTTCGCCGCGCTCGCGATGAGGACGTTGCCCCCGCCCGAGCCCGACGTGAGGTCCGAGGTCTGGGTCAGCACGTACGAGTAGGTGTCGACGAAGGCCGACTTCGAGCATTTCATGATGTACACGTTCAGCGCGTTCACGGTGCCCAGGTTGAAGGCGCCGGTCGTGACGTCGCTCGTTCCCGTGAGGCCCGTCGTGCCGAGGATCTGGTAGGTCACCGAGGGCTCGGGCGCCCCGGGGAGCGCCGAGCCGGTGCCTCCCAGGTTCTGGGTGACGCCGGACCACGTCGGCTGGGGCGACGCCTTCGGGGTCGAGGCGGTGATCTCCACGAAATTGGCGGCGCCGCCGTAGGCCTGCACGTACAGGTTGCCGTCCGCGCCCGTCCCGCACTTCAGGTTGACCCGGCCCGGGCTCACGTTCATGACGATGAACCGCCCCGTGGCGGTGGTCGCGATGAACCCCGGCAGGAAGGCGCCGCTGATCGCCGATTGGTAGAAGAGCGATCCCGCGGCGAGGCCGAAATCGTTCTGGGCCGTGACGACCACGCCGCCCAGGGGCGAGCCCGCGGGGTCCACGATGCGGCCCACCAGGAACCCGAGCCCGTCGACCTGCGTCGCGCCCGTCTGGGTCTGGAAAAGTTCGATGTCCTTCTTGCTCGTGATGGACATCAGCACCCCGGAAACCGAGGAGTTGCCCGTCTCGAGGAAATACCCGAAGGTCGTCCGGAAATCCTCGCTGCTCTTTTTCTTGCCCGAGCCGCAGGAGACGACGAAGAGGCACAGCAGGAGAGCGATACAGCGCGACATCATGGCGTGAACTCCCTTGAATGGACATCATCCGGCCGCACCGGAGGCCGGACATTGAACATGACGGATGGCCCTGAATCAACCCTGCCTTGTTCATCGACAACCCCGCCGCCGCCCGCCCCATTCCCGGCCCTGGACCCGTTTTCGACATGGACCCGTTTTCGCCTTGACCATGCCGGGGTCCGTGGCTACTATGGCGCGCTTGTACGAGGGTTTTTTCGGATGGTTTCGAACGCCGACGCGCTGAAGAAGAGGATCGAGGAGCTGAAGAAGCAGCTCGCGGCCCAGAAGGAGACCGCCAGGGGCGATCCCAAGGTCCGCGCCCTCCGCAAGGAGCTCAAGCGCTCCCAGCGGCGCCACGCCTCCCTCACGCCGCTCTCGCTCGAGAGCCAGCTCAAGCGCTCCCAGAAGATCCTGGAGCTGATCGGCAAGTCGCTCAGCGAGATGACCCAGGGCGCGAAGAAAGTCGTGGGCAACCCCTACGTCCACTCGCTCCGCAAGAAGACCAAGTCCTTCAACAAGCGGATCAAGAAGATCAACCGCCTCCTCGAGAAGAAGAAGAAGGACGCCGGGCCGGAACCCAAGGCCGCGCCGGCGCCCGCCCCGGAATCGAAACCTGCCGAAGGCGCCTCCTCATAGGCCGAGACCCGGCATCAGGTAGCAGGCATCAAGCATCAAGGAACGACTCTCCTGGCCTCCGCCCCTTGATGCCGGATGCCTGATGCTTGATGCTCCTCCGCTCCCTTCTTCGGTAGTCTTCCGCTACGATTGGATGCGCCATGCCTGAGTACATTCTCCGCAGTTCGGGTCATCGCCCCTTTTCCATCGACTACGCGCGCGAGCTCAATCCGCAGCAACTCGAGGCCGTCCAGGCGGGCGACGGGCCGCTCCTCGTCATCGCCGGAGCGG
>DATHFI010000041.1:0-2963 GCA_035490275.1 Planctomycetota bacterium | reverse complement strand
GCCGGCGGCGAGGGCAATCGTGAACGAGGACAATCTTCGCCGGCTCTACGACCGGCTCGGCATCGGCGAGGCCCCGGCGAGCCCTCCGCCCCGGCCGCTTCCGCAGAGTCCCCCGCCGCCCCTGGGTCAGCCCCCGCCCGTCGAGACGGAGCCTCCGAAAGAACCGTCCGCTCCCGCGGCCGCCCCGTCCCAGGACCAGATCCCATCGCCGGTCGACCGGCTCGCGGAATCGAAGATAGCCGTGTCAATCCCGCTCCTGGTCGTTTCGATCGCCGCCATCGGGCTGGCCCTCCTCATCATCGTCCGGCACTCCGACGCTCCCCCGGCGCCGCCTCCCAGGACGCCGGTCGCCCACGCTCCGACCCCCACACCCGCGCCTGCGGAGCCCACGTCCGTCGTCCCCGCTCCCACGACCGCGCCCGATCCTCCCGCGCCGCCCATGGGCGACCCGCCCAACCCCCCGCCGCCGCCTCCGCCGCCGAGCCTGACTCCCCAGGAAGTCCGCTTCAACCGGATCCGCGCGAACGGCGGCACCGATAATTCCGAGTCGGCCGTGCTGAGAGGCCTCGACTGGCTCGCCCGCCACCAGGCCGACACCGGGGAGTGGGAGGGCATGCTCTTCGAGCGCCTCTGCCCCAAGGGGGACTCCTGCCAGTCGAGTTCCGCCCCCGGCGACCAGGCGTACACTCCCGGCATCACGGGACTCGCGCTGGTCGCGTTCCTCGGAGCGGGCCATTCCCCGACGGAGGGCCTCTACGCGAAGACCGTCTCCCGCGGACTCGCCTGGCTCGTCCTGCACCAGGATCCCGACGGAGGGATTCGAGTCACCGGCGGCGAGGTCAATTTCTACAACCAGGCCGTCGCGACGCGGGCGCTCTGCGAGGCCGCGGGCGCCACTGGGGATGAGCGGTTCCGCGGGGCCGCGCAGAAGGCGCTCGACTACCTGGAAAAAACCCAATATCCCGACGGCGGGTGGAACTACTTCCGCGATCCCGCCCTCCCCGACCGGAACGACGCCTCGATCACCGGGTGGGCCGTGCTCGCCCTGCGCGCGGGCCAGGAGGCCGGGTTGCGCGTCGCTCCCGACATGAAATCGCGCGCCCGGGACTTTTTTCTCCGGCGCACCGACGCGACGACCGGCGAAGTCCTCTACGCTGAGCGCGACCCCGGGTCGGGCCGTCGCGGGCCCGGGCTGGCGGGGCTCGGCTTCGCCTGCCGGAGCTGGCTGGGCGACGAGAATCCGGACGTCGCGCGCCTCTCGGCCGCCCGGGTTCTCGCGGCGATCCCGGACGGGGCGAAATACCTCGACGGCCAGGAAAAGGCGGCGCGGAAGGAGTTCTCGTTCAGCCTCGAGCAGAACATGGCGGGCTGGTACTACGGGACCGAGGCGATGTTCCGCCGCGGCGGCGCGGCCTGGGTCGCGTGGAACACCGCCCTGCGCGACCTCCTCGTCGACAGGCAGTTCCGCCGGACGCACCGGGCCGGGTCGTGGGACCCCGAGACCGGCTACATCGGCCGCGAAGGGGGCCGGGTATTCTCGACGGCGATCGGCGTCCTGATCATGACGATCTATGCCCGGGAGCGGTGATTCGAATGTCCCCTCCCCGCGGCGCGGGAGGGGTATAATGGGAATTCCATTGTGACGGGCCGGCGCCGTTCCCCTACTTAGGAGCCAGAGATGAAGTACCTCTCCGCGGTCCTCGGACTGCTGTGCGCGGCGCTGTGGAGCGCCGAGGCGGCCGCCCAGGACGGCATGATTTCCGCCAAGGCCCGCCGCTGGCGGGCGGAGATCTCCGGCGACCTCAAGGTCGACGACAACGGGGTCGGCGGAAGCGATCTCAACGTCTCCTCCACCCTCGGCCTCAACGACAAGGAAGATTTCGACGAGTTCCACGCCACGCTGGGCCTGCCCCTCCTGGGCAAGTTCAACTTCCAGTACCTGACGGGCACCTACACGGGCACGCGGACGCTCACGAGCGACATCACCTACGCCGGCACCACCTACTCCGCGACCTCCAACAACCAGATTCACACCGACGTCGACATCAAGTCCTACACTCTCCTCTGGCAGTTCGGGGCGAGCACCCCCGGCATCATCGGGGCGAGCGTCGGGGCGGGCGGACTCGCGGGGCTGAAGTATTTCGACATCGTGACCGCGGTCGACGACGACCAGGGGAACCACGAGTCGGTCGACATCCGGGCCCCCGTCCCGGTCGTCGGCGCCTACGTCAGGACCGCGCTGGCGTCGTTCCTCTTCGTCGAGGCGCAGGTCCACGGCCTCAAGATTCCCGGGAACCTCGCGCAGGGCCTGTCGGGGAATTTCTACGACGCCACGATCGCGCTCGACGCGAAGATCAGCACCTTCTACGCGGGCATCGGCTACCGCCTCTTCCACTTCGAGGTGAAGTACGAGAGCGGCTCGGACGTGAACGCCAACGTGGATCTGAAGGGGATCTTCTTCGAAGTGGGGCTGTCGTTCTGAGCTTGGGGTGAGCCGACGTCGATTCTGTACGCTGAATCAGGGCTTGGGTTCCGCCGTGCGCTCATTCATCTGACGGATTCCACTTCGTTGAACCCCTAGCGGCCGGCGCCGAGCCAGGCCCGGATCCGCGGATCGCGCGCCGACCGCGCCAGCGTCTCCTTCTCGACGTCCGTCAATTTCGGCTCCGCCCCGATCGACTCCGCGAGGTCGAGCCCCGAGGGCGCGTCGAGCAGCGCCAGCGCCTCCGCGAGGGCGAGGAGCGCCTCCCGGTCCGGCGCGGGCTCCTCCTGCAGCTTCCGCACCCGCGCCTCGATGAGCCCCACCGCCATCCGGTCCTGGAGATAAGCCAGCGCGCGCGCGATCGGCCCGCATCTTGGGGCCGGGCTGTGGACGAGTCCCCACCGGAGGAACGAGGCCGCTTCGCCGTCGCGGGCCCCGGGGAGCGGTGCGGCGCGGCCGGGCTCCTCGATCCGGACGACGG
>DATHFI010000040.1:0-2437 GCA_035490275.1 Planctomycetota bacterium | reverse complement strand
ATTCCCGGTTGACCCGTCTCACGCGCGGGCCGAACCGGAGCTTGTGTTGGACGCGAAGGCCGGTCCGGAGAAGGCGCTTCAGCGGTCCCCCCGCCGGCCGCGGAAAGTACTCCGCGAATTTGAAGGGGATGACCTGGTGTCCGAGTTCCTCGAAACGACTCCGGAAAGTCTCGCCGTGCCAGGGAAGCTCCCAGTCCTCGGCCAGGATGAGGCGCATCCCTAACCCGACTCCACCCTGTATTCGCGTCGCCACAGTTCGAACATCGTCAGGGCGAAGATCCGCGCCCCGTGCGACATGCCTCGCCGTTGTCCCTTCAGCAGCCGGTCAACGGCGCCTCGGTTGAAGAGTCCTGACTTCGATTCAAGCAGCACCTCTTCCGCCATGGCGCCCCATGGGCCGCGAAACCAGGCGGCGAGCGGCGGGGAAAAGCCCTGCTTCCGGTCGAGATCCAGGTCCTTGGGCAGAAGCCGGCGCGCCAGCCGTCGCGGCAGGATCTTCCGCTCCTTCGACGTCGCCTTGAGCCGGTCCGGGACTTTCGCGAAGGCGAACTCGACGAGTTTATGGTCGAGCCACGGCGCGCGCACCTCCAGCGAGGCCTTCATGGCCGCCCGGTCGACCTTCACGAGAATGTCCTCGGGAAGGTACGTCTGGAAATCGAGGCGCGTCGCGTTCTGCAGGATCGGTTTCTCTTCGCTCCACATTCCCCGCCACCAGTCGAGCGGGCCGTCTTCGCGCGGCCCTCTCCCCACGAGGAGCTTTCGGCGCGACGCCCGGTCGAAATAGACCCCCGAGTTCGAGAGGCGCTCCGAGGGCGCCATGGTGGAGAAGAGCAGGCGATTGCGCCCCGGCAGACCCAGCGGGAGGCGTTCCGCGGCCGCTCTCACGATCGACCGCCCCCGCACGGGCCGCTTCAGGATCGCGGAATAGTGGAGATAGCCACCGAAAAGTTCGTCCCCGCCGTCGCCGCCAAGCGCCGCCTTCGCGTGCGGGCGGACGAGCCGGGCCACCAGGTACGTCGGAACGAGCGACGGATCGGCGATCGGCTCGTCGAATTGCCGCGCGAGATCGGAAAGCAGGTCGGCCGACACGGGCTCCGCCTCCAATTCCTCGTGACGCGTCCCGAAATGAGAGGCGACCCGGCGCGCGTGCGCGCTCTCGTCAAAGGAGCCGTGCCCCGGAAAGGAGATCGTGAAGGTCTTCACCGGCCCGGCCGCAGCCGCGAGGGCCGTGACCAGGCTCGAATCGATCCCGCCGCTCAGGAGAATGCCCACCGGCACGTCCGCGATGAGCTGCCGTTCCACCGAGGCCTTCAGCAGACCCTGCAGCTCCTCCAGGAGGTCTTCCTCCGCGTGCGTCGCCCCATCCGGCTCGGGAATATGCCAATATCGCCATATTCTCAAGGCGTCATGGTCGAGGTCGTAGGAGAGCGCATGGGCCGGCGGGAGCTTCCGGACGTCCCGCAACAGGCATCGGTCCGCGGGGACGTAGCCGCAGGCGAGGTAGAACTCGAGCGCCTCGGCGTCGAGCCGGCGGGGAAAGGAGGGATCGGCGAGCAGGGCCTTGATCTCGGAGGCGAACCGGATCGTCCCTGCCTGGTGGCTGAAGTACAGAGGCTTCTCTCCGGCCCGGTCGCGCGCCAGGAAGAGGCGGCGCCGCCCCTCGTCGAATAGCGCGAAGGCGAACATGCCCGTGAAATGGTCGAGGCACTCCTCCCCCCATTCCCGGTAGGCCTCGAGCATGACCTCGGTGTCGCTCGTCGATCGGAATTTGTGGCCGCGCTTGGAGAGCTCCGCGCGCAGCTCGCGGTGGTTGTAAATCTCGCCGTTGAAGACGATGCGAAGTCCGCCCGCCGCGTCCGTCATCGGCTGGTGACCCGAGGGCGTGAGATCGACGATCGACAGGCGCCGGTGCGCCAGTCCCACCCGCTTGCCCTTCGAAAACCACAGCCCCGCGTCGTCCGGGCCGCGGTGAATCAGGCTGTCGCGGGCCGCCTCGAGCTGCGCCCAGGGAGCTCCCGAGTCGGAGCAGGCGAAGCCGGCGATGCCGCACATGGTCGCGTTCAGGAGGCGCGCCCGGACTCCGCGGCCGGCCGGCGACCCGTCGACGGCGCCGGATGCTCGTCGTCAAAAATCCCCAGGATCTCGAGCACGCGGCGATACCGGTGAATCCACCGGTGCTCCCGGAGAGAACGCTCCCGGGCGCGACGCGCGATTGCTCGGGATTCATCGGGATTTTTCAAGCTGTGCCGGATCAACTCCACCATCTCCTCGCGGTTCCGATAGCAGAGGATCTCCCGCCCGACCTCGAAATGCTGGGCGAGGTCGGGGTTGAAGCTCGTCAGGTAGACCCCCCCGCCGGCGCCGGGGATCTCGAAGTCGCGCCCTTTCAGGTTTGTGATCGCCTCGGAGTGGACGATGCCGCCCATTCCGAGATTCA
>DATHFI010000039.1:0-11961 GCA_035490275.1 Planctomycetota bacterium | reverse complement strand
CGATCTCGCGAAGCGCGGCTACGAGGTCTTCAAGAAGGCGAAGTGCGAGAACTGCCACTCGGGCGTCCTCCTCGCCGACCAGCAGTTCCACAACGTGGGGATCGGGATGAAGTCGGACAAGCCCGACCTCGGCCGGTTCGTCGTGACGAAGGCGGAGAAGGACACCGGGGCTTTCCGGACGCCGACGCTGCGCGACGTGGCGCGCTCGGCGCCGTACTTCCACGACGGCAGCGCCGCGACGCTCGAGGAGGCGGTGATGATCATGACCGGGGGCGGGATCGAGAATCCCCACCTCGACAAGGTCAACCTCGTGAAGACGGAGCTGACGGCGGAGGAGACGAAAGACCTGATCGAATTCTTGAAATCACTTACGGAGACGACGGTTTTGAAAGAACCGAGGAAGCCCTAACCGAAGAATCAAGAATCAGGAATCAAGAATCAGGGGAAGAAACCTCCGCCTAGTGATTGTGTGCGAGCAGCAGGAACGCGCCCACGGCGATGAGGACGCCGCCCAGCATCAGCTTTTCGTATCGGTCAAAGAAGGCGAACGGAATCCGGTCGGCGCCTAAACCCGTCAGTCCCACCAGCATCACCATGTTCCCGACCGTCGTCGCGAGCAGGACGAGCGTGATCAGGACGACTTGCGCGACGCTTGTCGCGGCCGCCGTCACGAGGATCGGGATCGCGAGCGAACAGGGGGAGACCGTCACGGCGAAGATGAGCGCAGCCAGGGCCACGCGGTCCGAGGCGGACGCCTCGCGCTCGTGGTGGTGGCCGCCGTGGGTCATGTGGAGGAAGAGGTAGAGCGCGCCGATCGCGATGAGCGTCCAGCCTCCCACACGCTCGAGGTCTTCGGCGTGGAGCACCTTGCTTTCGCCCCACGCGAAGAGGAGCCCGAGGCTCACCGTCATCGCGACGTGGAGCGCCCCCGTCCCGCCCGCCACGGCCATCGTCTTCCGCGGACTCCATCCCCGCGCGCGGCCGACGAGCACGAAGCAGAGCCAGTGGCTGGGGATCGCGGTGTGGAGGAGCGCCACGAAGAAAGCCGAGACGAGAAGGCCGATTGAGATATTCACGGGCGGGGCATTGTAGAAAGGATAGCTTCGAGCTCCAAGCTTCGAGCTTCAAGCCAGACAGGCTTCAAGCTTCAACGCGCACGCGGAGATCCGAGTCGTTTGGATATCCTCGCCTTGACCACCGACATGGCCTTCGTCTTCGTCGCGATGACCTGTTTCGGCTTGGCATCGCTGTCGCAGGCCTTGCAGAGCAGGCGCTGCTCGATCCGTCCGGCGCAGCCTTCATGCCGATAGATGATCGGCGGCCCGTCGGGCGCCGCCCATTGATCTCCCCACGCCGTCAGCGCGATGATCACCGGCTTGAAATCCAGGCCCTTGGATGTGAGAACGTACTCCCGGCGTTCCGATCGGCCTCTGGATGTCGTCATCAGGCCTTCTTTGACAAACTTCTCAAGCCGGCTGGCGAGGATGTTCGGGGCGATGTCGAGGCTCTGCTGAAAGTCCGTGAAGCGGGTCATCCCGCCGAACAGGGCGTTCCGGAGGATCAGCAGGCTCCAGCGTTCCCCCGCGATTTCCAGCGCGCGGGCCGCCGAACAGGCTTCCTTGTCGTACGTTCGTCCCAGCATTCAATCCATCCTACCGAATTCACTTGCATCATGCAAGTATATAGACTATCATCATGAAAGTGATTGGGAACATCGAAAGAACAAGGAGGTCGCCGATGGCGGACATTCTACACCGGGTCGGGATCAAGGCGTCGTCCCTGGAAAAGGCCTACACGGCGCTGACGACGCGCGAGGGGCTTTCCGCCTGGTGGACGCGCAACACGCAGGGGGAATGCGGCAAGGTCGGCGGAGTGCTCCAGTTTCGCTTCGAGGCCGGCGGTTTCGACATGAAGGTGGTTGAACTGGATCCCGCCCGGCGCGTGCTCTGGCAGGTCGTCGACGGGCCCAAGGAATGGATCGGGACCCAGGTGAGCTGGGAGCTCAAGCGGGAAGGCGACTACACCATCGTCCTCTTCAAGCACCTGGGGTGGAAGGAGCCGGTGGAGTTCATGCACCACTGCAGCACGAAGTGGGGGGTCTTCCTGTTGAGCCTGAAGTCGCTGCTCGAAACCGGCAAGGGCGCTCCCGAGCCCAACGACATCAAGATCGATAACTGGAACTAATCGTCCTTCGATGGTTTTTTGACGGGCAGCGCTCCACCGTGAGGAAAGCGTCCTGAGCGGGAGCACACGGCCTGGATCTGCTTGTTGTGGGCGCCCTTGCGATGGAGGATCCGCTCCTCGGAGGTCGCGGTCGCGCCGCAGCCGGAACAGCGGTAGTTGACCGGCGCGGCGAGGACTTCGACGCGGCAGCAGGTCGGGCTCGTGCAGCAGGGCTTGTCGTGCGGCTCCATGTCGTGCATCCCGCACTTCGGGACCCACGACTTGAGGCAGACCTTCGTCTTTTCGGGCACGAGGCCGCAGGCGGAGCAGGTGCCGTCTTTCTCGAGCTCCGGAGCGCGCCGCACCTTGCGGCAGCGCAGGCAGAAGAAGGCGTCCTCGATCTTCGCGAGATCGCAGGGCGCGGACTCCTCCTGGTGTCGCGGCCACGCCACCACCGCGAGCAGCGCCGCGAGCGCCACGATCCTCATGGGCGCGCCTTCCGAAGGTACGACTCCAGGATCACGATCGCCGCCGCCGCGTCCTTCCGCTTCGACATCTCGCGGCGGTCGAGCCCCGCCGCGCGGAGCCGCGACTCGCCCTCGACGGTGGAGAGCCGCTCGTCCCACATCTCGACGGGGAGCGGGGTCGCGGTCCGCAGCGACTCCGCGAACTCGCGCGCCATCTTCGCCCGCGGCCCCTCGGTCCCGTCCATGTTCAGCGGCAGGCCCACGATGATGCGCTCCGCCTCGGCGTCTTTCGCGGCCTTCGCGATCCGGTCGGCGTCCCGTCCGTCCCCCTTCATCGCGACCGTCGGGAGGGCGACCGCGATCGAGCCCGCCGAAATCGCCAGCCCGGTCCGACTATCACCGTGGTCCAACGCGAGTACTTTCAAAGATATTCTCCGCGCCCATCCGCGCGGATCCGGTCGACCAGCTTCTTGAGATCGTCCGCCCGGTCGCGCGGGCAGATGAGCGTCGCGTCCTTCGTGTGGACGACGACCATGCCGTCCAGTCCCAATGTCGCGATCAGGTGGTTGTCGTCGCTCGAGACGATGACGGAATTGCGCGTGTCGACGGCCGAGCTGAGCCCCTCGACCGCGTTCCCCGCGCCGTCGCGCGGCCGGCGCTCGGCCACGGCCGACCACGAGCCCACGTCGTCCCAGGCGAAGGGGGCCTCGATCATCAGGACGTCGCCCGCCTTTTCCATCAGGCCGTAGTCGATCGAGATTTTCGGGAGCGCCTCGAACTCGCGCCGCAGGACCTCGGGGAGGCGGCTCGTGCCGAGGGCGTCGCGGATCGTCATGAGCCGCGCGTGGTGCTCGGGGAGGTGATTCTTGAATCCTTCGAGGAGCGCGTCGGCGCGCCAGACGAAGATGCCGCTGTTCCAGAAGTGCTCGCCCGAGGAGGCGAACTCCTTCGCGCGCGCGGCGTCGGGTTTTTCGAGGAATCGGCGGACGCGCGAGGCGCCTCCGACGTGGCTGCCGCGCTCGAGGTACCCGTACCCGGTGGCGGGGCGGGTGGGGCGGATCCCGAAGGTGACGAACGCGCCCTTCGCGGCGGCGGCGAAGGCGGACCGGAGGGCCTCCTGGAATTTCGGGACGTCGCCGACGTACGCGTCGGCCGGCAGGGCGGCGAAGGCGGCGCCCGGCGACCGCCATTCGAGGAAGATCGCCGCCAGCCCCACGGCGCCCGCGGTGTCGCGCGCGACGGGCTCGTCGATCACGTGCTCCGGCGCGAGGATCTCGAGCTCGCGCTCGATCGCCTCCTTCTGCGCCTTGCCGCAGACGACGAAGACGCGGTCGGCGTCGAAGAAGGGGAAGAGGCGCTCGACGGTCTCGCGGATCATCGATCTCGGGCCGAGGAGCGGCAGGAGCTGCTTGGGGAGATTGGTGCGACTCAGGGGCCAAAAACGAGTTCCGGATCCACCTGCCATTACGACCGCAAAGTTCTCGGACATGGAGTGGGATTATAGCCCCCAGTTCCCAGATTCCAGATTCCAGCTTCCCGAAGTTTCGAGCTGCGAGCCAGACGGTCTGTCAGCTACCCGCCTCCGACATTCAGTCGAAACGCTAGACTGAGCCCGTGAAGCGATTACTGGTCTTGGTCGCCGGGCTCGCCATCGGTGTCGCGGTTATGCTCGGCGCCCTGCAGCCCTGGAAGAAGCCGACGACGGCCGCGCCCCCGGCGTCACCACCGGCCCCGCTCGCGCCGTACGACCGGCTCGCCGAGGCGCGGGAGCGGATCGACGCGGGGCGGCTCGAGGCCGCGCGCGAGCTGCTGCGGGCCGAGATCCAGGAGAATCCCCGGTCGGCGCGGGCTCACGCCCTGCTCGCGCTCGCCCAGATCCGGGCCGGGGACCCCTCCGCCGCGCAGACGCTGCTCGGCCGGGCCGCGGAGTACGATCCGGACCTCTTCGAGATCCCGCTCTTCCAGGGCCATCTCGACATGACATCGGGGGATCACGCGTCCGCGCGCCGGTCGTACACCGAGGCGCTCCGGCGGCGGCCCGGAAACGCACAGGCTTTCGCCGGCCGGGCCGCGGCGCGGGTGGAACTTCGCGAACACGCGGGCGCCATCGAGGATGCCACGGCCGCGCTGGCGGCCGATCCCACGGAGCACGACGCGCTCTTCACGCGCGCCGCCGCCTACGGCGCTCTTGGCAAGTGGGAGGATTCGATCCGCGACTGGACCGCCTACCTGGGTCGCCGGCCGGGCGACGCGCAGGCGTGGAAGAACCGCGGGAACGCGAATAGACGCCTTGGACGGGCATCGGCAGCGGTAGCCGATTGGAAGCAAGCGGTGAAGCTGGACGCGAGCTTAGGCGAGCAACTTAATCCACTGATCAACGAAGCGGAACAATGAAAAACGAGGCGGAATCAGGAATTAGGAATCAGGAATCAGGCATCATGGGGGCGGATCCTTGATGCTGGATGCCTGATGCTTGATGCCCTCGGGTATCACTTCTTCGGGTACTTGAGGAGCACGAAGGTAGCGGGAAGCGTGGTCAGCGATGCAAAGAGACCCATCAGAATAGCCAAGCCCGTGAACATGCCGAACCAGATCGTGGGTTTGAAGTTCGACAACATCAGGATGATGAAGCCGGCGAACACGATGGACGTCGCGATGAGGATCGCGCGGCCGATAGTCGCGTGCGACCGCCTCACCGCAGTCGGGATGTCGCCGCCCGCCGCCGCGACCTCCTGCTTGAAGCGCACCGTGTACTGGATGGCGGCGTCGATGCCGACGCCCATCGACACCGACGCGATGACGACGGTCACCATGTCCAGCGCGATGCCCGTGAAGCCCATCGTGCCGAGCACGAGGAACACCGGCAGCACCTGCGGGAGGAGCACGAGAATCGCGAGTTTCGGCGACCGGAAGAGCCAGCAGAGCATGAGAAAAATCGCGATCACGGCCAGGATGAAGGTTTCCCGCGTCGCCTTGATCAGCGTGTTGAGCATGTTCGAGTAGAGGAGGAAGATCCCGGTGGGGCGCGCCTCGAGGCCCTTCAGTTCCGCGCCGCCGAGCGACGCCAGGTGCGTCTTTAGCGCTCCCAGGATCCGGTTGCGGTTAAGCGTCGGCGCCGTCTCCTTCATCCGGACGAGCACGCGCGAGACCGTGAAGTTCCAGTTGCAGAACTCGCCGACCAGGCCGGGCTCGATGCGGTCGAGCGTCTGCTTCGTTTCGCGGCCGCACTCCTTGCACTCGGCCGTGCGCACGGCCCCCAGGCGCGGTTCCTCCTTCACGCCCTCCCACTTCACGTGCCCGTTTTCGCACTTCCATGCGACCTTGCGCCCCGCAAATGCGTCGACGACGCCGATGACCTGCGCGTCCTGCGCGCCCCTCATGGCCTTCCTCACCTCGTCGAGGAGCGTCTTGAACGAGCGCACGTTGCCGGTCTCGGGGACGGTGTCGAAGAACCGCGCCGAGGCCTCGAGCGCCGCCAATCCCTCGGACGTCTTGAAGAAGCCGGATTTGTCCGAGGTCAGGATCACCTCGAGCGGCGTCGTACCGCCCATCCGGTTGTCGATGTAGTCGAGCCCCTGGTAGATCGGGCTCTTCTTCAGGAAATAGTCGATGAACTTCGTCTCGACGGTGATCTTCGACGTCCCCCAGATCGACACCGCGAGAATCGCGAGGCTGAAGAGAACGACGGTCCGGGGGGCGCGCAGGACGAGCGTTTCAAGGACCTTCAACGGCCCGCGGGAGGATGTCGTCGCGCCCGGGCTCGTATCCTGCAAAGGCTTGAGGCGCACGTTGGCGGAGGGCAGGAGGGTCATGACGATTCCCAGGCCGACTGCCATGCCAATCGTCATCATCCATCCGAACGTGCGCACGGGATTGATGCCGCTGGGGGTGTGCGCGAGCGTCCCCGCCATCGTCGCGAGACACGAGTAGAGGCAGGGCAGCCAGATCTCGATCGGGGCGCGCGTCGCGGAGAACTCGCCGGGCTCGTCCGGGTGGAGCGTCCGCCGCTCGCGGTACCGCTCGATGTAGTAGACGGTGTACGGCAGCATCAGGACGAAGAGCAGGACGGGCATGTTGGACGTCACGATCGTGATCTTCTTCCCGGTGATCACCATGAGCGCGAGCATGATCGCGACCGGCAGGACGCACGTGATCATCGGAAGCGCGACCCACCGGAATCGCCGGTAAATGAGCAGGAACGTCAGCGAGAACAGGGCGAGCGACAGGATGCCGAAGACCCAGAGGTCATTCCGGATGTGCTCGACGAGCAGGATGTTGATGAAGGAGAGGCCGGAGAGTCGCAGCGGCTCGTCGAACTTCGGGCCCCACTCGACCGTCATCGCGCGCAGGCGGGCGATGAGTTCGATCCGCCGGCCGTCCAGGTCTCGCTTGGCCTTCTGATAGAGCGGGTCGATGACCGCGAGGCGCTCCCTGGAACCCGGGCCGCCGTGGGCCAGGAGCTGGTTGCGCTCTCCCTCGTACGTCGTCAGGTCGTCGGGGATGGCGAGGTAGACGAGCACGGACGCGTCCTGACCGTTTTCGGAAATGAGGTTGCCCACCGCCTGCGTGTGATGGAGGAGTTCCTCGCGCGCTTTCTCGAGATCGACGCGGGGGTCGAGTTCGTCCGTCTTGGAATTCACGAGCCAGATCGGCGTGGGCGCGAGCATGTTGGGGGGCAGGATCCGCAGGAGCGGGACCGAGGTCAGCATGGACGTGGTGCCCTTCACGTGGGGAAGGCGCCGGACGTCGCGGACGAACGAATTCAGGAGGCCCAGGCCCTCTTTTGAGAACCACCCCTCCTTGCGATGGCAGCAGACGATGACGTACTCGTCCGAAACCCAGTCCGCGCGCGTCTGGTTGTAGTACGCCAGATCCTGGTCGTACTCGTTGAGCAGGACGTCGGAGCCAGCCTCGATTGAGAACTTCGGGAGAAGGACTGCCGCGGCGGCGCCCAGAAGGAGAATTGAAAGGATGATCCAAGTCGATCCCCGGGCAATGAACCGTTGGTAGGGATTCATCAAAGGGCCCGGGAGATCTCCTCTAGAGCGTCTGGATTCTCGACGGAGGCGAGGTCGCCAACTGGCTGGCCGAGGTGCTTCTTCCGGATGGCTCCGCGCACGATCTTCGCGGAGCGCGTTTTGGGCAGCATTTTCACAAACTTCAGGGTTTCAGGTCGCAGCGTCTTGCCGAGATGCTTTACGACTTGGTTTATGAGTGCTTCCCGCAACGCCTCCGACGGTGTCTGGCCCGGCCGGAGCACCACGAAGCAAACCACCGCCTCGCCCTTGATCTCGTGCGGCACGCCGATCGCCGCGGCCTCGGCGACCGCCGGGTGCTCGAGGAGCGCCGCCTCGATCTCGGCGGGCCCCGTGCGCTTCCCCGCGACCTTGATCGTGTCGTCGGACCGGCCGTGCAGGAACCAGTAGCCGTCCTCGTCCACCTTCGCCCAGTCGCCGTGGTACCAGACGCCGGGCCACTTCGAAAAATAGGTCTCGAGGTACCTTTGCGGATCCTTCAGGAAGCCCTTCGTCATCGACGGCGCGGGCTGCTTGCAGACGAGGTGGCCGATGCCGCCGCGGATCGGCTTGCCGTCGTCGTCGAAGACATCCACGTCCATCCCGAGCCCCGGCTTGCCCAGCGTGCAGGGCTTGAGCGGCATGATCGGCACCGGCGAGAGGAGGCAACCGACGATCTCCGTGCCGCCCGAGATGTTGATGACCGGACAGCGGCGCCCCCCGACATATTCAAAAAACCACATATAGCTGTCGGGGTCCCACGGCTCGCCGGTCGAGCCCAGGATGCGCAGGCTCGAGAGATCGTGCTTCGCGACCCACTCAGGGCCCGTCGTCTTCAGGAGGCGGATCGCGGTGGGGGAGATCCCGAGGTGCGTGACCCGGTGGCGCTCGACGATCTCCCACAGCCGGTCCGGTTTCGGATAGTTCGGCGCGCCCTCGAAGAGCACGACGGTCGCTCCGAAGGACATCACGCCGATCAGCTCCCACGGGCCCATCATCCAGCCGATGTCGGTGACCCAGAAAAAGACGTCGTCGCGCTTCACGTCGAATGCGTAGCCCAGCTCCTTCGTCATCTGCGCGAGACATCCCGCGTGCGTGTGGACCGTCCCCTTCGGTTTCCCGGTCGTGCCCGACGTGTAGAGGATGAGCGCGGGCGCCTCGGCGCCCAGTTTCTCCGTCGGCGCCTCCTGGGCTGTCAGCGACATGATGTCTTCCCACCGGACATCACGGCCGGGAGTCATGGGGACCTCGAGCCCGAGGCGGTCGAAAACCACGACGCGGCGGATCGAGGGCACTTGCATGACGGCAGCGTCGGCTTCCGGCTTGAGCGGCGTCTTCTTCCCGCGCCGCGAGACGCCGTCCGCCGTGAAGAGGATCTTCGCCTCCGCGTCGGCGAGACGCACCGCGAGGGCAGGAGCGGCGAAGGCGCTGAAGACGGGCACCGCAATGGCTCCGACCTTCAGGCACGCGAAAAAAGCGGCGACGATCTCCGGCACCATCGGCATGTAGATCCCGACCGCGTCGCCCGGCTTGATCCCTTGCGCCCGCAGCCAGCCGGCGAGGCGGAGGATCATCCAGTCGAGCTCGCCGTAGCTCACCTTGCGGACGGTGCCGTCGTCGCCCTCCCAGATCAGGGCCGGCCTGGCCTTGACGTCCGGCTGGTGGCGGTCGATGCAGTTGTGGACGATGTTGATCCGGCCGCCGAGGAACCACGAGGTCCACTCGATTCCCTTCGAGCGGTCGAGGACCTGGCGATAGGGCCGGTACCACTCGATCCCGAGATCCTTGAGGGCCGCCTCCCAGAACCAGCCGATGTCCGCGACGGACCGCTTGAGGAGCTCGTCGTAGCTGGCGATGCCGTGCGCCTTCATGAACCGCGTCACGTTGGCGCGCGCGACCGTCTCGCCGGTGGGAGTCCAGATGATGTCGTTCATCGGCGCGGGGGCGGCGTCGGCGGGGTCCACTCGATCGTGGCGATATCGGGCTTGCGGGAGCATCCGTGCTTGCTGCGCCAGGTGCGGCGCACCTCGACCTTGCGGATCGTGTCCTTCTCCCGTCGCTCGACTTTTTCCCAGACAAATTTCATGACCGACTCCATCTCCTCGCGCTGGGAATCAAGGCTCGGTCGGACGATCGAGGTCTCGTAGCCGATCTTGAGCGTCCGCGAGATCGACAGCGGCGGGATGATGGTGATGGTGACCTCCTCGACCTTGAACTTGTCCGCGACCTCCACGCTCGTCCGGATGAGCGCCCGGCGTTCCGGCGTGATCTTCTCGAGCCACATCAGTGTCGCCATGATGAGGCCCAGGAGTCCGAGCCCCCCGATGGCCACGATCATCATGGCCGTTTTGGAATTCATGGCGGATCCGTGTGAAGAAGAATTCCGAATTTAGAATTTCGAATCCCGGTCCCGACCCGCCGAGAATCGAGAATCGAGAATCCAGAATCGGCCATCAGTCTACTCGGCCTGGTCCGCCAGCCGGCGCAGGTCGTCGGGAATCTCGAGCTTGACCGGCTTCACGGGCTTCCCCTCCGCGTCGATCAGGCTCCGGGCGTCGAACCACCCGTAGTTTACCTCAAGCACGAACCGCGCGGGGCCGGCCGAGGGGGCCTTCAGCTCGCCGCCCTTCGCCGGGTCCGCCGCCGGCTTCATCCGGCGCACGTTGAGGAGATTCCCCTCGGCGTCGAAGTAGGCGATGTCGAGGGGGATCAGCGTGTTCTTCATCCAGAACGAGCGCTCCTCCGCCTGCGGGTAGAGGAAGAGCATGCCCTCGTCCTTCGACAGCCGCGGCCGGTGCATGAGCCCGCGCATCCGCTGCGAGAGGAGATGGGACGGTTCGACGTGGACCGGCGTGTCGGCGACCTTGATGACGGGAAGCGGATCCACTTTCGCGGCGGCGACGGCCGCGGAAAACCCGATGACGTCGCCGACCTTGATTCCGCCCTTCGCCCAGCCGGGCGACAGGAGCAGGGCGTGGCGCACCGGAATCTTGGATGTCTCGCCCTCCTCGCACGCCTCCGGCAGGAGCGCCTGCTCGACGACCTTGCCTTCCGCGTCGAGGAATGCGACGCAGTACCCCTGGTCGCGGCGCGTCGAGAAGAGATGGACGATCCGGTCGCGATCCCACGAGCACAGGACCCAGTGGCCCCCGTCGACCTTGGGGGCCTGGTCCGGGGCGTACCGGCGCTCCGGGTCCTTCACGAAGTGGGTCACATCGAACGACTTTCCGCGCAGCGTGACGGTCGCGCCGGAGGGCGGATCCTGGGGACGGGCGGGACCGCTCCCGCACGACGCGAGCAGGAGGGCGAGGCCGAGGGCGGCCGGCGAACGTTTCATCAGTGACTCTCCGCCGAGGATACGGCGCGCTTGATTTTATCCGGCATCTCGAGGATCACTTCCTTCAGCGGCCTGTCATGGTCGTCGGTCAGCCCATGTTCCCGGAACCAGCCGTAGGGCACCTCCAGCACGAACTGCGCGAGGCCCCCGGCCTTGGCCATGATCCCCGCGCCCATGGTCGCGGGGTCCTCCGCGGGCTGGGTCGGATGCACGCTGACCAGGCGGCCCATTTCGTTGAAAAAGGCGATGTCGAGCGCCATGAGCGTGTTGCGCATGTAAAAGCTCAGGCTGGGCTCCGGCTTCGGGTAGATGAAGAGCATCCCTTCGTCTTTCGTCAGCTTCGGCCGGTGCATGAGTCCCCGGTTCCGCAGCCACCCGGTGGAGGAGATTTCGACGCGGACCTCGTGGCGGCCGATCTTGATGACGGGCATCGGGTCGGGCGTCGCGGAGGCGAGGTCGCCCGAGAGTCGCACGGCGTCCCCGGCGACGAGCGCGAGTTTGTCCGCCGCGCCTTCGGGCAGGAAGAGGGCGCGCCGGGCTTCGAACTTCGAGGAGACGCCGGCGTCCTCCCGGAAATCGCCGCGATGGGTCCGCAGGCGCCGGACGTCGAGGACTTTGCCGCCCGCGTCGAGGAAGGCGACGTCGAAGACGCCCGTGGCCTCGTCGGAGAAGAAGTACAGGTGTCGATCGTGGTCCCAGCTGCAGAGGATGGCCTGGTCCGCGGGGAGCGTCGCGCGGCGGGCCACCGGGGAGCGGCGGGAGGGTTCGCGGTCGTCGCCCAGGAGGTGTTCGACGGCGAACGTGGTCCCCTTGATCTCGACGGAGCTGCCGCCCGCGCCGAGCACGAAGGGGAGGACGATCAGGGCCACGAGGCCGATCGCCAGGGCGGGGAGGATCCAGCGTCTCATGGGCGGCGGCGACCTCCGCGAAGGGCGGTCTTCCGCTTCGCCGGTTTCGCGAGGGCCTTTCGCAGGGACTT
>DATHFI010000038.1:0-9415 GCA_035490275.1 Planctomycetota bacterium | reverse complement strand
AGGGGACCATCGTCATGCACCCGGGGCCGATGAACCGCGGGTGGGAGATATCCTCCGAGGCCGCGGATGGGGAGTCGTCGGCGATCCTCGACCAGGTCCATAACGGGGTATTCGTCAGGATGGCCGTCCTGAGTTTGCTGAATGAGGCCCGGTCGGAATCAGGAATCAAGAATCAGGAATCAAGAATCGGGAATCGAGAATCGCTTCTTCGCGAATCGGGCAAGTCATGACTTCATTGCTCATCGGAGAAGGCCGAGTGACCGCCTCGGAATTGGTCCGCAGCGCGGAAGAGGACTTCGAATTCGCGGCATCCCGAGAATCCGCAATCGAGAATCCGCAATCGCTTCTTCGCGCAGCGGTGAGAGCATGAGTTCCATACTTATCAAAGGGGGTCGGGTGATCGACCCCGCGTCGGGTCGCGACGGCACCGGAGACCTCTGGATCGTCGGCGGGAGGATCGCCAAGTCGGGCCGGAAAGCCGCACGCACGATCGACGCCCGGGGCAAGTGGGTTGTTCCGGGGCTCATCGATATCCACGTCCACTTCCGCGAGCCCGGGCTGGAGGCCAAGGAGACGATCGCGACCGGGGCCGCCGCCGCGGCGGCGGGCGGATTCACGAGCGTGGCGACGATGGCCAACACGGGTCAACCGGTCGACACGCCCATGGCGATCCGGTACGTCCGGGACCGCGCGGCCGAGGCGGGAATGGCGCGCGTCTTCCCCATCGGGGCGGTCACCAAGGGGTTAAAGGGCGAGGAGCTCGCGGAGCTCGGGCTCATGTCCAAGGCGGGCGCGGTCGCCTTCTCCGACGACGGCCGGCCGGTGATGAACTCCGAAATCATGCGCCGCGCGCTCGAATACGCCGCGATGTTCCGCAAGCCGGTGATCAGCCACTGCGAGGACGCGGACCTCTCCAAGGGCGCGGCGATGAACGAGGGACGGGTCGCGACGGAGCTCGGCCTGCGCGGTTCGCCCGCCGTGGCCGAGGCGGCGATGGCGGCGCGCGACGTCCTGCTGGCGCGCTGGACGGGAGCCCGGGTCCACATCGCCCACGTCAGCGCCCGCGAGACGGTCGAGGTGATCCGCGCGGCGAAGAAGGCGGGCGATCCGGTCACGGCCGAGGCGGCGCCCCATCACCTGACCCTCGATGAAGAGCGGGTGAGGGGATACGACCCGCGCTTCAAGATGTACCCGCCCCTCCGCGCGGCGGAGGATGTGGTGGTGGTCGTCGCGGCGCTCGCGGACGGAACGATCGACTGCATCGCGAGCGATCACGCGCCCCACACGGTCGAGGAGAAGGAGCAGGAGTTCGCCGCCTGCCCCAACGGGGTGGTGGGTCTCGAGACGACCGTCGGGGTCATCCTCACGGACCTCGTCGCTACCGGCAAGCTTTCCGCTCTCAGGGCCATCGAATCCATGACGATCGGACCGGCCCGCGTGCTCGGACTTCCGCTCGGGACGCTCGCGGTCGGGGCCGAGGCCGATGTGACGATCCTCGACCCGGGCCGGAAGTGGAAGGTGGATCCCTCGAAGTTCCGCTCGCTCGGCCGCTGCACGCCCTGGGAGGGGCGCGACCTTGTGGGGGCGACTACAGTCACGATCGTTAATGGGCGAATCGTGTACGAGCGTGAACCGGGTTAGTTTCGAGGATCCAGATCCCAGATTTCGGAAGCTCCCCGTTTCGAGTTTCAAAGCCGGGGGATCACACGGGCGCATTTGAGGAGCCGGACTTAAAACTAGCCCTGTTGAAAACGTCTCCCCAGCACGAAGTCACAAAGCCACAAAGAGGAGGGATTCTTGGAATGCGCCCGACGGCGTTCGTGTCCCGAAGGGCCACGAACCGGCCCCGAAGGGGCCAGGGACGGTGGGGAGAGCCGCGGAGAGAAGGCGCCTTCTCCCGCGGCTCTCCCGGCCGTCCCTTCCGGCGGGCGCTCGACCGATCGGGGTCCGCTTCGTGTCCTCGTGGCTTGGTGGTGTAGGAAGGGGTTTTCAACAGAGTAACCTAAAACTCGTAACTTCGGGAAACTGGGATCTGGGATCTCGAAACAGGAAGCCGGCCCAAAACCGAACCGTGATAGACTCTCCAAGTGCTCCTCATCGATGGATACAATCTGCTCTTCAAGATCCGGGGGTTCGATCCGCAACGATTGAACGCCGAGCGGGACCGGCTGGTCGTCCGGATAACCCGATACTGCGCCGCCACGGGGATCCGGACGCGGATTTTCTTCGATCCGCGGCGCGACGGGGCCGCGCCCTTCGACCGGGTCCGCCGGAAGGAGACGGTCGAGATCATCGAGCTGGCGGAAATCACGGCCGACGAGGCCATCCTCGCCCTCGTGGTGGAGGGCAAGGACCGCACCGCGTACCGGGTCATCAGCTCGGATCGCGAAGTGGCCGGGACCGCGGAGAAGCGGGGCTTCGACGCCGTGGCGTCGGAGGACTTTCTCGCGGAGCTGGAGGATTCGGAGCGCGGCGTCGCCCGCGAGAAACCGGACGGCATCAGCGCGGCCGAGGCGGAACGCTGGATGAGGGAATTCGGACTGGGAGGGAAGAGCGATGAAGCTCGCGGAGCATCTTAAGCCCGGCGTCTCGGTCGAAATCCAGACCTTCGGCGGCCAGACCATCCTCCTCGGCGGCAAGGGCGAGGCGCACCGCCTGGAGCAGGTCGATGACGACGAGCAGGTTCTCTTCCTCCAGACGATTGTCGTCGCGGGGCGGATGAAGGGCCAGAAGGTCCGGATGATCCTTCCCTACGCGGCCATCGCCACGATCTCCCTGCCCGCTTGACCGTGGCCGTTCACGCCTATTCTTCCCGGTACGAGCCCGACTGGCCGGACCACGTCTTCCCGACGGAGAAATACCGCCTCGTCGCGGAGCGGCTCCTCGCCGCGGGCGCGACGCTCGTGGAGCCCGAGCCGGCCTCGCGCGATCAGCTCCTCCTCGTCCACACCCCCGAGTACCTCGATCGACTCGAGCGCATGACGGAGATGCCGGAGCTCGGGTACGCCGAGTTCGAGGTTCCCTGCACGCGGGCGACGGTGGAGTCCTTCAAGCTTTCCGCGGGGGGATCGATCCTCGCCGCGCGGCGGGCTCTCGAGGAGGGCGCGGCGGGCAACGTGGGAGGCGGCTTCCACCACGCCTTCGCCGGCCACGGGGAGGGGTTCTGCCTCATCAACGATCTCGCGGTCCTCATCCGCGTCCTGCAGAAGGAGGGGCGGATCGCCCGGGCCGCGGTGATCGATCTCGACCTCCACCAGGGCAACGGGACCGCGCACATTTTTCGCGACGATCCCCGCGTCTACACCTTCTCGATGCACCAGGAGCACAACTACCCGGTGAAGGAGAAGTCGACGTGGGACATCGGGCTCGACGATTACACGGCCGACGACGAGTACCTGGCGCGCCTGCGGGAGGCGGTGCCGAAGATCCTCGATTCCCACAAGCCGGACCTCGTCGTCTACCAGGCCGGGGCCGACTGCTATGAGGAGGACAAGTTGGGGCTCCTCAAGCTGACGAAGGGGGGCATCGCCGAGCGCGACCGGACGGTCTACCGCGAGTGCCGGAAGCGGAAGCTCCCCGTCGTGGCCACGCTGGGGGGCGGCTATCCGCGGCGCACCGAGGACGTGGTCGAGATCCACTCGAAGACGCTTTTGCTCCTGGACGAACAGGACGGAAGTCATGCCCGAGGGTGATGACGCGCGGCCGAGCCCCGCCATGCCCTGGGATGAGGCGGCCTGGCCCTGGTGGTCCGCGGCGTTGGTGGTGACCCTCGACCTGGCCGGAGCGGCCGCGGCACACTTCGGAATGGGATGGACGGTCTATGGAACGCCCAGGGCGCCGCACCTGCTCCCCGAACATTTCCTGGCGATCTTCGGCAATTGGGCCATCATCACCCGGCTGTTCCTGGCGCTGACTCTTCTCCTCTACTTCCGCGGCCGCGGGGTTCCCTGGCGCGCGTTCGGCCTGACTCCCGATACGCGCGGGCGCTGGGTCCCCTTCGCGAAGGTCCTGGCGCTTTCCATCGCCGCGATCGTCGTCCTGTCGGCGGCGTCGGTGATCGTGCTGCGAGCCACTGGGCACGCGAACGAAATCGAGCCGCCGCTCCACCTCGCGACCTCGTCGGAGCGGCAGCGATGGATCTGGATTTTCGTGGTGGCGATGCCGCCGTTCGAGGAGCTGATGTATCGCGCCATCCTTTATCCCATGATGCGCCGCCACATGGGACCCGTGGCCGCGGTCCTCCTGAACGGCATGGTCTTCGGCCTCTTGCATTACTTCTATGGGATTCCCATCGAGGGGGTCCCGGCCTACGCCGTCGGAGGAGCGATCCTCGCGTGGGTCTACGAGCGGACCGGCTCCCTGGCTTTTCCATGGATAGTCCATGCGGCCGCAAATCTGGCCGCCGTGGTCATATCCAATTATCCGGGGTGGTTCGAAACGCTCCGGGGGTAGATTCGTCCTGAAGGATGGGGGCGCCGGCGTTCAATAACCCATGATTAGCTGTTCGTGTCTGCTCCTGATCGTCCTGGCCCAGGATCCGGACGCCCACCGGATCGGCAATTTCAGCATCTCCTTCAAGGAGCGCCATCCGCTGAGCGCGCTCAAGGAGTTGAGCCGTCGGCAGGGATGGAACATGGCCGAGGTGCGCAAGAACGAGCCCGGGCTCGAGGGCCTCAAGATCGAGGACGAGTCGTTCGACGTCGCGGTGCCGGAAACCTACTCCCGGGAAAAAAGCTTCGGACTGTTCGTGTGGATCAGCCCGGGCGACAGCGGGATGGTTCCGCGCGAGTGGCTCGAGGCCCTGGCCGCGCGCGAGCTCATCGCCGTGGGGGCGGCCAACTCGGGGAACAGCCGCGGCGTGGGGTACCGGATCGGGTTCGCCCTCGACGCGGTCCACAATCTGACGCGCCTGTACTCGATCGACAAGAAGCGGATCTACGTCTCCGGGTTTTCGGGGGGCGGCCGCACGGCGAGCCGCGTCGGCCTGGCGTTCGCGGACATTTTCGCCGGCGGGATCTACCAGGGCGGGATGGATTTCTACAAACCGGTCGCCGACCCGGTGGACGCGAAGAAGGAGTTTCGACCGACGTTCGTGAAGCCCGAGGGGGACCTGCTGACCAAGGCGAGGACGGAGAGCCGCCATGTCGTCATGGTCGGGCAGGAGGATTTCAACCGGCCGTCGTCGAAGGCGATCTTCGACGTCATGTCGAAGCAGGAACGGTTCACCCGCACAACCTATGTCGAAATACCCGGCAAGGGGCACGAGCCCGCGGACGCCGAAACGCTGGGGAAAGCGCTCGACACGCTCGACGCGCCGCTGAAGGACGCGCGACCGAAAAAGTAGGCGCGCTCAAACCGGAGGAGGATTTCAATGGAATGGGGTCGATTGGGTCTGGCCGTGCTCGTGGCGGTGGTCGGCACGTCGCTGGCCGACTGGTTGTTCTTCGGAGTCCTGTTCCACGAGAAGTACAAGGCGTTTCCCGAGATTTGGAGAAGGCCGGTGGGCGGGGCCGGGGAAGGAAAGGCGGTCGGGCTCGCGGCGGCCGTCGGTCTCCTGACGCCGGTCGTGTTCGTCCTCTACTGCGGGGTCTGGGGACTTCACCGATGGGAAGCGACCTTGGGCCTCGCGTTTTCCATCTGGCTGGGGGTCTGCGTGCCGCTCCTGGTGGGCAATTTCCTCTTCGTGAAGCTGCATCGCCTGATCCTGGTGTCGCACTCGATGGGCTGGCTGGTGAAACTCGTGATCGCCGCCGTCGCCGTATCCCTGTTCCGTCCTTAGGTCCAGTGGAAAGCGCCGCCGACCGCTGATACGGTCGGGGGGAGGAATCCACCATGGATCCCCGGACCGGTCCGGCGGGGGCGCGGCGTCGGCTGGTGCATTTCCTCCACCTCGCGCACGGCGGGGAGTTCGGGGCGGCGATCGCCTACCAGAGCCACGCGCGGTCGGTGCGCCGCGCGGCGGAACGGAATCGAATCCTCGAAATCAGGGCCGAAGAGATCGACCATCGTCAGCGCGTCGGACGCATCCTGGCGCGCCTCGGCGAGCGGCCGGATCCCGAGATCGAGCGCACGATGGCGCGGATGGGACGGGCCATCGCCGCCTTCTGCCGGGTAGGGGGCTGGTTCCTGCCCATGTACGGGGCGGGTCGGCTGGAGCGGCGGAACATCGTTGAGTACGAAGATGCGGCGCGGGCAGCCGCACTCTCGGGTCATCCGGAATTCGTCGACGACCTGCTCGACATGGCCGAGGTCGAGTGGGAGCACGAGCGTTTCTTCCGGCTCACGGCCGCGACGCACCCGTGGTGGCGATGGTTCCCGAAGTGGTCTCCGCCGCCGCCGCGGGAGGAGATCCGCAGATCGTTCGCGGAGTTCCGGCACCAGGCCCTCCGCGTCCCGAGTGAAGCGGACCTTGCCGCCGCCATGGGCTGCATGTAACATACATGCATGAAAGTTGTTACCTACGGCGTCCGCGAAGTCCAGGCCCAGATTGGGAAGGCGCTCAGGATCGTCGACCGGGGCGGGACCGTCCTTGTCACATCCCGGGGCCGGCCGGTGGCCATGATCGTGGCACCCGACATGAAGCTCGCCGGCGAATCGGACGAGGACTGGAAGCTCCGGCGCATGGCGGCGGAAGGAAGGATCATTCCTGGTAATGGCCGGCGCATCCGGCGGTTCAAGGGCTTTCCCATCGGTGGCGGGGAAAATCAGGTCATCGCCGATCGAAAGGCTCGGCAGGATCTCCTTGAAGGTCGTTCGTGAACTTCTGGGACACCAGCGCGCTCTTCCGCTGCTATGCAACCCGGGAGCCTGGGCATGATCGGGCCATGAACCTCTTGGCCTCTCGCGAACGGCGGGCGGGATCCGTGCTGCTCTTGCCCGAACTGGCGGGCGCCCTGACCAGGCTGGCGGGACCGAATCGGGCGCTCGCGGCGCGCCTGATGGGAAAAATGCGAGAGGACCTGGCCACCTTTGAACTGGTCCCCACCGACATCGCGCACGCCGAGCTTGCGTACCGCTTGGCGGCCGACCGGCGGCTCCGCGGCGCGGACGCGGTGCATCTCGCAACCGCCTGCCTGCTCGCGCGGGAGTTTCGACGCCGGTTCCGGTTCGTCACGTCCGACCGGGACCAGGCGGCCGCCGCGCGCGCGGAGCGGTTGGCCGTGATCGTCGTCGGCTGACGACCGGGGCCGGTTCAGCGCGCCGTTTCAGCGACGAAAGTTCGGAATAGCTTCTGTTGCTCCGGCCGGTCGGCGATCCGCTCGGGATGCCACTGGACGCCGACCACGAACCGGTGGCGCGAGCTCTCGAGCCCCTCGATCGTGCCGTCCGGCGCCCGGGCCGTCGCCTTCAGCCCCGCCCCGAGCCGGTTGATGGCTTGATGGTGGTAGGAATTCACCGACGGGGCCGAACCCACCAGGTCGCGCAGTCTCGACTTGAGGACCTCGACGCCGTGTTCTTTCCCGCCCTCGTGGCCCTCGATGTGCTGGTGGAGCGATCCGCCCAGCGCCACGTTGATCTCCTGGCAGCCGAGACAGATCGCAAGAATCGGGGCGTCGCGCCGGAGTGCCTCGGCCGCGAAGTGAAAATCCGAAGCCTCTTTGTCGGAGTGCATCAGCGATGCCTTCGGATGGAGGGGCTCCGACCACCGGACCGGATTGATGTCCGGGCCGCCCGTGAAGAGCACCCCGCGCACCCGGTCGAGCCACCGGGCCGCCTCTTCCTCGGATTTCACGAAGGGAAGGATGAGCGGCTCGCCGCCCGCCGCGACGACGGCGTCGACGTAGTTCCGGTCGAGCTTGTAGAAAGTGTCGGTCCCTTCCGAGATGAGCTTGGCGGTGAGGCCGATAACGGGACGGCTAGGCCGTGACGGCACGGATGGCACCCTCTATCTCTTCATCGGTCAGAAGCCGGTTGGACTTCTTCGCGCGCTCGAAAATCCGGTTCACGATCTCGTCGGTGACTACGCGCCCTCGCCGCTCCAGCCAGTAGACGATGTTCGATTTTCCGCTCATCGGGCCGACCGTGATCACCTGCTCGCGCCCGAAATCGCCAGCCGGGACACCCGAGTAGACCCGATCCGCCAGCCAGCGGTCGCCCTTCTTCAGGGCCTTGATGACCGCGGCCGCGTGGACGCCCGTCGCCGTTTCGAAGGCGTCCTTGCCCACCACCGGATAGCCGTGGGGGATCGGCACCTTCGTCGCCCGGCTCACGAGCGTGCAGTAGTCGTAGAGTTTGGTGAGATCATTCTCGATCCAACCCATCAGCTTCAGATTCACGAGCAGCTGGTCCATGGGGCAGTTCCCGACGCGCTCCCCGATCCCGAGCGCCGTCCCGTGGACCCGGTTGGCGCCGGCCGCGAGCGCGGCCACCGCGTTCCAGACTGACAACCCGCGGTCGTGATGGCCGTGAAAATCGACTTTCACGTGCGTGAGTTTTTCCTCACGGAGCAGCTTCCGGATATAGGAGATGAGTGCGAAGACGCCGGGAGGCGTGGCGTGGCCGCAAGTGTCACACAAACAAATCCGCTTCGCCCCGCATTCGATAGCGGTGAGGTAGAGCCGGCGGATGTCGTCGGGGTGAGCGCGGGTGGTGTCCTCCGTGACGTACATCACGTCGAGGCCGTTCTTCGACGCGAACGTGACGGCCTTCCGCGTGTGCTCCACCATCTGGTCCATCGTCCAGTCCTCCGCGTACCGGCGGATGGGCGAGGAGCCGATGAAGAGGCACGCCTCGATCGGGCGGCCCGTCGCCTGGACGATCTCGAGGATGGGTCGGACGTCCGCCTCAACCGTTCGGGCGGCGCAGTTGGCCGCGATGCGGAGCCCGTCGCGCACCATGGCGCGGGCCAGCTCGAGGGTATCCTGCTTCACGAGACCGCCGGCCCCGGGGAGGCCGATGTCGACGGTGTCGATCCCCATCGCGTCCATCAGGTGGATGATCCGCATGCGCTCGTCCACCGGGGGCGTGACGACCGAGGGGGACTGGAGGCCGTCGCGGAGGGACTCGTCGTCGAATTCGATCCGGTGGGAGGGCTTCGTCCAGCCGCCTTCTCCCGCGCCGTTCCAGTCGTAAATGAGGTCGTCCGTCGCGCTCATGAATTCATCGTATCGGTGACCGACGGGTGAAGCAAGGCGAGCCAACGACGCGGGTCACTAAGAAGGGCGGCGGAAATCCCGGTAAACGAGTCGGTCGGAAGTGTCGAAGCCGAACAGGAACAGGTCGGCTCCGGCGGGAATCACGAGCAGGCGGACCCCGCCGACCTCGATCAGTTCCTTGTAGGCGCTGCCCTGGCCGGCCGAGCGGGCGTCCGTGAGGCTGCGGACGTCCCAGGCGACCGCCGAGAAGCGGCCCAGGACCGAGGCGGAGGAGTCGCCGAGCTTGACCTTTTGATACTCCGCCCAGTCGCCTTCGTTCG
>DATHFI010000037.1:0-2512 GCA_035490275.1 Planctomycetota bacterium | reverse complement strand
TGGCGACGCCCTGCATGTACCGCGGCGAAACGTTCCGGCTCCCCGCGATGTGCTCGAGAAGGAAATCGCTCTCCAGGCGGATGTCGACCAGGATGACCTGGCGACCTTGGAAAGGGGTCCCCGTGAACCTGGACGCGGGGCTCCTGAGGAGCGCCTGGGCGACCTGGGCCGGCATGAGCGGGACGCCCGGCGGGGAATAGGTCATGGAGCCCCATTCCCCCGGCTCCGCGGACTTGATCTTCGGAGGCTCATTCTCCTTGGGAAGAACGTGCCCGTTCCACCACGGCCGCGTGCGATCCTCGAGGAGCCGGCCCACCGCGGAATCCTCCGCGGGGCGGACGGGAGCGACCAGGTCCCGGCCGCGGAGGGCGGTCAGGAGCACGATTCCCGCGGCCACTCCGAAGAGGGCCGCGACGATGGAGGTTTTCGCGCGGGCCATCCAATGAAATATTACAGGAAGCGGGTCCGCGCTGGGCGTATATCCTGGGTGGTGTCTCAGTTTCAAGATCCAAGATCCCAGGTTCCAGCCTCCCGAAGTTCCAAGCTACCAGCCGGAGCCGAAACGCACATTTCTGGGCATACCGTGTGAATCCCGTCTTTGGAGCTTGAAACTGGATACTTCCGAAAGCTGGGGTCTGGGATCTGGAAACTCGAGACTGACACCCTATCATATCCTGAGACCATGAAACTCGCGCTCCCCCTGTCCCTGCTCCTTCTCATCTCGGGTTCCGGCGCCCCCCAGGAAAAGACCGCGTCGGGAGCGCTCGGGATGGTCGCGGCGGAGCACCGCGAAGGCGTTCTCGCGGGAGTCCGGATCCTGGAGCGCGGGGGCAACGCCGTCGACGCGGCCGTGGCCGCGGCCTTCGCGATGGGGGCGGCGATGCCGAGCCACTCCGGCCTCGGAGGGCGGAGCCAGCTCCTGGTCGTCCTCAAGGACCGCGCGTTTCACATCGACGGGGGCACGCAGGTTCCGAAAAGCTGGACGGAGAAGGAGGGACGGCTCGCGTCGGTCTGCGTCCCGGGCTCCCTGGCCGCCCTCGACCTCGCCCTCCGCGAAGGCGGGACGATGAAGCTGGCCGAGGTCATGGCTCCCGCCCTCGAGATCGCGAAAAAGAAGAAGGGGCCCGAGCTGGCCGCGACGCTGGAGGCCGTCGCCGCGGGGGGCGCCAAGGAATTTTACGAGGGCAAGATCGCCGACGCGATCGCGGCCGACATGGCGGAGCGCGGTGGATTCGTCACGAAGGAGGATCTTGCGGCGTACCGCGCGGTGAAACGGGAGCCCCTGCGCGGAAGTTACCGGGGCTACGAAGTCCTCACGGTCGACCGGCCCGCCTCGGGCGCCCTCGTGCTCGCCGCGCTGAATGTCCTCGAGACGTTCGACATGACCAAGCTCTCGGAAGTCGATCGGGAGCACGCCCTCATCGAGTCGCTCCGGATCGCCTTCGAGGACCGGAAGGTCGCCGTGACGGACTCCAAGGCGCACGCGAAGAAGCGCGCCGCGGAAATTGACTTCACGAAGGCGGGGACGCCGCGCGTGGACGCGGAGGAGGAGGGGGATACGACGCACATTTCCGTCGTCGACCGGGACGGGAACGCCTGCGCCTTCACTCAGTCGCTCGGCCCGTGGTTCGGCGCGGGGCCGGCGAAGGGGCTGGGCTTCTACTACAACGCGACGCAGGGCGTGTCGGGGACGGTCGCGCCCGGGGCGCGCCACGTGACGGGCCAGTCGCCGACGGTCCTGCGGAAGGACGGGAAGGTCGCGCTCGTCCTGGGCTCCGCCGGGGAGCGTCGCATCATCTCGGCCGTGACGCAGACGATCCACCAGGTCGTCGACCGGGGCCGGAACCTGCGTGACGCGGTGTACGCCCCGCGCTGGCACTGGCAGGGGCCGCACCTGGTGCTCGAGTCGAGCCCGCCGGACAAATCGCTCGCCCTTCCCGCGGCGGCGCTCGACGAGCTGAAGAAGCGCGGCTTCGGATTCGGTCGCTTCATGTCGAGTCCGTACTGGGGCCGGGTCCAGGCGGTATTGTGGGACGCTACGAAGAAGGAATGGATCGGTGCCGCCGACCCGCGCGGCTCGGGAGCCGCGGCCGCCCCGGAGAAATGAAACCAAGGTAGAACAGCCATGAATCCCGCTCTCCTCCTGGTGCTGGTCATCGCGCAAGGCGGCGACGGCATCGTCGAAAAGAAAACGACGAACGGCCTGACGACGTTCACTCGCGTCCCGGGATCGTACAACCCGAAAATCGGCGCGCCCGCCCTGGTCTGGCTGCACGGCTCCAACGCGAACTCCCGGGAGTACATCGATTCATTTTCAAAGCAGGCGTGGCTGCGCGACTGGATCCTCATCGGCATCAATGGCGAAACGGGATCGAAGGAGAGGGGATTCAACTACACCTTCGAGAGCGCCCCGCTGCTCGCCGCCGCGTTTGACGAGCTGACCCAGAAGCTCAAGGTGTCGCGCGCCTTCATCGGGGGCCATTCCCAGGGGGCGTACGTGACCTTCTCGGTG
>DATHFI010000036.1:0-7579 GCA_035490275.1 Planctomycetota bacterium | reverse complement strand
GCGCATGAAGGCCTCCTGCACGAGGTCCTCCGCCGATGCGGGCTGGCCGGTCATCCGGAGGGCCGTGCGGTAGGCGGAATCCAGGAGCGGGTAGGCCAGATCCTCGAATGCTTGCCGGTCCGGGGCGTTCATCGGGTCACCGGCTCATCGCCTGGAGGAGGGTGAAAACGGCCTCGGAGGCCGAGTGGAGCCGGACCGACAACCGCCCGACGAGGGCGCGCAGGAGCGCCTGGCCGAGCGCGGGATCCTCGGCCATCATCGCCCGCAGGGTTGCAGCCTCCCAGGCGAGAAGGTGGGTTTCCGGCACGATCGCGGCGACGGTGGTACCCGCGCGGCCGCCCGCCCCGGCCACCTTGAGGGCTTCGAAAACCTCGCCGCGCTCCAGCCGAGCCAGCCGGATGAAGCGGCCGTCGCGCCCGGTCCGGCCCACCTCGACCACGCCCGAGAGGACCGCGTAGAGACGGTCGGCAACTTCGCCTTCGCGGGTGATGGTCTCTCCGCGCCGGACGGTCACGGCTTGGGCGGCGGCGGCGACCCTGTCGAGATGGGCGTCCGAGAGGTCGCGGAACATGTCGATGTCCCGGAGCACGGCGCGCGTGGTCATGGGCTACGGATTGTAGCTTAAGAAGTCGCGAGTCGAGCGTCTTGAGTCGAGTGTCGAAGTCCGAAAAGTCGCGCGTCGCAGGTCCCGAGCCCCGGGTCGCTTTGTTGAAAACTCCTTCCTTCACCACCAAGCCACGAAGGCACCAAGCGGACGTCGATCGGTCGAGCGCCCGCCGGAAGGGACGGCCGGAAGAGCCGCGAGAGAAGCCGCCTTCTCTCCGCGGCTCTTCCCACCGTCCCAGGCCCCTTCGGGGCCGGTTCGTGGCCCTTCGGGCCACGAACGCCGGCGGGCGCATTCGAGACACCCTCTTCTTTGTGACTTTGTGTCTTCGTGGTGAGGAAACGGTTTCAACATGTTAGACCGGGGACATAGGTAACACTTCAGATCGGGCACATGGGTAACACTTTTCCATATCCGATCCGCTTCGTTCTGCGGAGCTGACGCTCGTCGACAATTCCCAGCTCGTGGCCCCGGAAGTGGACCCTCCAGATTCCATCGTCGATCTCCACCAGGCCCAACCTCTCCCCATTGAGACACTCATTGGCGTAGATCGCATGCATCCGGAAGGGGAAGGTCCCGAACCCACTCACCTTCCGGACCTCGTAGTGCGCCGGATACTCGTAGTCCTCGATGCTCCTGGGATAGGGTCGCGGCGACCGCTCGTACACCGACCCGGGAGGTCTCTGGCCCAGCGCCTCGTGGGGTCGTTCCTCGTTGTACTCCCTCCGGAACCGATCGAAGCGCCGCTGCTGCGCTCGCAGATCTCCCGCAGGAGGGACCACCGTCTCGCGTTTCAGAGTCCGGTGCATCCGCTCGTGCCGTCCGTTCTGCTCCGGATGCCCCGGCTGGATCCGCTCCAGCTCGATCCCTAGCTTGATCATCCACACCGAAAGCGCCGTCAGGCGCGCCAACCCGGTCGACGCGAACGGACTGCCGTTGTCCGTCCGTAGCCTCCAAGGCAACCCGTAGTCCCGGAAGGCGCGCTCGAAAACGGGGCGCGCCCCCTCGGTGCCCGTGTCCCGCAGCCCCCGGCAACTCACCAGGTACCGGCTGTACCCGTCGCTCACCGTCAGCGGGTAACAGTACAACCCGTCCTTCGTCTTGAACTGTCCCTTGTAGTCCGCGCACCAGACCTCGTTGGGACGCGTCATCCCCATGCCGGGAGCCGAGCTCCCATCCCGCGGCCGCCGACGGCGTCTCGCTTCGACGAGCCCGTGGCGCTTCAGGATCGCCCATGCCGTGCTCGCCGCCGGCAGGTGCGGCCGGATTCCCTCCTGGTGCAACCTCCACAAGAGTTTCTTCGGTCCCCACGTCGGGTGCTTCTTCCGTGCGGCCAGGAGTTTGGCCTCGACCCGCGGATCCGTCACGTTCGGATGGCTCCGCGGCGCCCGACTCTGCTCTTTCAACCCGTCCAGATTCCCATCCTTGTAGCGGTTCAGCCACTTGTAACCGGTCTTCCGGCTGATGCCGAATTCCGAACACAAGCCGGTCATCGTCCGGCCTCCTCCGAGGCACATCCCAATGAACTTCACTCGCTCGGACATAGGGCTCGTCGCTCTCCAACTCATGGGTATCCTCCGGCCCATGAGTGTGCTTCCGAGTGTTACCTATGTCCCCGATCTGTTCTGTTACCTATGTGCCCGGGTTGTACCACAGAGCCACCCTCGACTCCCGACCCGTGACTTTCTTCTGTGGTCCGCGGTCCTGGTCAGCCGATAAATCCGTAATGGTCCCCTCTCGCCGTCCGGAAACTCGGACCTCCCCCATCGACCTGGTCCGCCGCCGGACGATGCACCGCCTCGGCCTGCGCGGCCGCATGGGCCTCCTCTCCGGCAAGGCCTCCGCCGACCCGCTCGACGCGGTCGAGAAGAAAATGCTTCAGCACGAGCTCGCCATCGCCGAGGAATTGCAGTCCAACCTCCTGCCGCGCCGGATTCCGAAGGTGGAGGGTGTGGACCTGAGCGCCTACTACCGGCCGAGCGAGGAGGTCGGGGGGGACTACTACGATTTCATCGAGATCGACGACGACCATCTCGGGATCGCCGTGGCGGACGTCTCCGGCAAGGGGATCCCCGGGGCGATGGTCATGACCGAGGCGCGCGCGCTCCTCAAGAGCGAGGCGGGCCGGTCCCTCTCTCCCGCCGAGACGCTCCTGCGCGTCAACCGCGTGCTCTTCCAGGACATCAAGCGGGGCATGTTCGTCACGATGTGCTACATGGTCCTGTCGCTTCGCGGGAAGTCGCTGACCCTCTCGAGCGCGGGACATCTCCCGCTCCTCCTCTGGCGTCGCGCCTCCGGCACCTGCCACGGGGTCAATCCGCTGGGGCTCGCGCTGGGGATCGACAAGGGGCCGCTCTTCGAGAAGAAGCTGCGCGAGGAGCGGGTCGCCCTCGGGGCCGGCGACCGCTTCGTCGGCTGCACGGACGGGGTGGTCGAGGCGATGAACCCCGATCACGAGGAGATGGGCGCGGAGCGGTTCCAGGAGCTGGTGGCGCTCCACGCGGACCGCCCCTCGGGCGAGTTCGTCACAAAAATCATCGACGGCGTCGAGGCCCACGCGGGCGCCGCGCCCCAGCACGACGATATCACCCTGGTGACAGGACGCATGGTGGCCTAGGCAGGCCTCAGACTTCAGACTTCGGACTTCAGACAAACGCCGTCAGACATCAGTTTGCAGTCCGACCTTCAACTGAGACTTGAGATAGCGCAAACCTTCCTCGCCCGCCTCTCCCGGCTTGTCCTTGTACGGATAGAGCTCCAGCGTCAGGAAGCGGTCGTATTTCGCGCGCTCCAGGGCGCGGAACATCGCGGCAAAGTCGAGGTCGCCCCGGCCCGGGACGAGGTGGTCGTGGACCCGACCCTTGATGTCCTCCACGTGGAGGTTCCAGATCCGGGGCCCCGCCTCTCCGATCGCCTTCTCGAGATCGTCCCCGACGCACCGCGCGTGGCCGACGTCGAGGTTGAAGCCGAGGAGGGGATGGCCGAGTTCGCGCACCACCTGGAGCGTCGAGGCCAGGTCGCCGAGGAAAAAGCCGGGTTCGTATTCGAGGCCGACCCGGACCTGCGGCGCGCGCGCCGCGTGGTCGAGGATCTCCTCGAGCGCCGCCCCGAGCCGCGAGAAGGCGTCGCGCGAGGAGGTCCCCGCCGGCCGGACTCCGCTCGCCGTGCAGACGGCGGGCGATCCGATCTCGCGGGCGAGATCTATTACATTTTTGACATATTCGGTCTTCATTTTCCGGACGGCGACGGAGGAATCGAGGAACCCCGGCCAGAAGCCCGAGGGATCCCGCTTCTTCGGGTCGAGCCCCAGCGTCGTGTTCCCGTTGAGATTGGCCACGGCGAGCTTCGAAGCGGCGAGCGCCGCCTTCAGCCCCTCGAGATCGAGGGAGGACCCGGGGAAGGCGTGCGGGAGGTCGGCGAGGATCTCGACCCCCTCGAAGCCGCGCTTCCGGACGTCCTCGATGGCCTTGTCCAGCGGCCATTTCGTGTAGGAGTTCGTGCTGTAGGCGAACCGGAAGGCCATCCGGGCGATTATACGGAGGTTGCGGACGGGCGCCGTCCAAACCGGTAGAATGGCGTCTCATCTCCGAAGGGGAATCCACGCATGAGACTCGGGATCGTCGGCATCGCCCTCGTCGTGAGCTGCGCGGCGGCGCCTCCCCCGCAGGCCGTGAACGACGGCGAGGCGCTCTACCGAAAAATGGAGGCGGCGCTCGCGGCGGCGAAGAAGCTCGAGGTGACGTTCGAGTCCACGGCCGAGGGCCCGGGCTCCGCCAAGGTAAGCGGCACGTTCAAGGTCGAGGCGGGCAACAAGGTCGAGATGAACGTGCAAGGCCTCGTCGGCGTGAAGAAATACACTCTGGAACTGTCGTGCGACGGGGCGAAGATGAACCTCAAGCGCACGGAGACGCCCCCTCCGCCAGTGCCGCTCGGACCCCAGCCCGAACTGCCCGCTCCCGCGACGCTCGGGACCAACGTCGCGGCGGCGCTCGCCCGCGGCGGAGCGTGGTTCGCGCAGGAATTTGCGGACGGCGAGTATCGGGCCGTCGCGGATCCCTACTTCGAGGAACGGCAGACCGCGAAAGCGGAAAATCGCCCGATGAAAGAGATCCCGGCCGTCGCGCCCCGGGACGCCACCACCCTGCACACGATGGCGAACTTCCGACTGGGGAAGTCGGAAGGCGGCGCGACCCCCGTGACGTACGACCTGACGGCCGTGGGCGAGAAGGTCGCCCTGGTGACAACCGTCACCGTCTGGGTCGATGCCAAGACTTCCCTGCCGGTGAAGCGCGAAGGGGCCCTCTTCGCCAAGACCCAGGAAGGAAAGGCCGGAGGGCCGCCGCTCTCGAGCTGGAAGGAACAGTACAAGACGAAAATCGAGTGATCAGGGCTTCAGCCGCATGAAGTGCCACGTCGTCAGGTGGCGCGGCAGGTCCGCGAATTTAGCCTCGATTGCATTCTCCGCGGCAACCCGCGCCGCTTCCCTGATCCGCGCATTCGCGTTTTCGGCGGGGTCGTCGGGATCTTCCTTGACGGCCCGCGTCCCCTGGGGCCACGCCTCGCTTCCGTCCTTCATGAGCACGAGGAACGGATTGAGATCCTCCTTGGTCTCCCCCACCGTGATCGGCGCGTCCGCGCCTCCACCGCCGGTCAGGGATCGCGTAAGGACGACGGCCCAGCGCTTCGTCGCGGGATCGTAGGCGCCATTCGCAGTGACGTTCGACGGCCCGGCCTGGGGAGCCAGCGCGAAGGGTCCCGTGCCGTCGAATTCCGCGGCCGCCATCGGCGCCTTGCCTTCCCACCGCCACACGTTCACCGGATCGGCGGCGCTCCCGTAGATCGCGAAGGCGGGTTGTTTCGAGGGGGAGAGCTGGACTTCGATCCGATCCCCGGGATCGGAGGCCGCGTCCTCCCATTCGAGCCGGAGGGCGATCGATTTGCCGTCGTGCAGGGCGCGCGCCGTCGCCTCGATGAAATAGGGCCGCGCCGGATTGTGCCGGGTTTGCTGGAAGAACGGGTGGAGGACGTAGACGGGTTGGATCGGATAGCCGAACGGCCCCGGCTCCTTGGGGGGCGCCGGCAATTTTTCGAGCGCTGACCACGCCGGATCTCCCGGCAGCGTCGGGAGCGCGGCCGCCTTCTGGACGATCATCATCTCGGAATGGGGAAGCGGCAGCTCCTTCGCCCTCAGGGAGAGCGCCATGACGTAGTGCGCCAGCGCCCACCGGTCGCCGACGGAGGCGGAGGTCGCGAAGGGGGGCATCACCGTGCCCTGGACTCCGCCCGAGACGCGCAGGTACATGTGGCGGACGTTCGGCCCGCCGGAGTAGATGCCCTGCGTCAGGTTCCGGACGTTGCTCGGGCGCTCGAATTCGAATCCTCCTTCGACAACGTTGGTGTCGCTCAGCGTCTCCGACACCCGCCCCTTCCCGTCCCCCTTTTCCCCGTGGCACGCGACGCAGTTGAGCCTGTCGAAGAGGGCCCGGCCGCGCGCGACGGCCTCGGCCGTGGGAAAGGGCATCCCCGCGTCGCGATGGAAGTTGCCGCTCTTGAGGGGAAATCCGAATCCCCTCGCGAAGTGATCGAGGGGAGGGACCACCGACGTGTCGACCGCCAGCGACTTGACGTGGCCGATGAGCATCATCTGCATATCGGTGTCGATGAAGGAGTAGCTCAGCATCGCCGATAGCGGGATGCCGTGCACGAGCGAGCGCATCAGATCGGTTGCGGTGGGCGGCAATTTGGGATGCGAGGAGCGGCCTTTGAAAACGCCCTTGGTGAAATCGCGCGGAGGAGGAATCAGCATCGGTGCGAGGTCGCCCTTCCCGTCCCCCTTCTCCCCGTGGCAATGGACGCAGAACCGGTCATAGAGCGGCGCGCCCAACGGCGCCATCGCGGTCAGAAGTTCGGCGGGCGTATTATCCTTGAACCCCCAGTCGACGTCCGCGAAGTCCGGGTCCTTCTTCTCCTCGGCCCACGGGTCCTGCTGGAACGCGGCCGCCAGGATGGCCAGTCCGCACGACGCGAGCGACCCCAGGGCGATTCTCCGCACCATCAGAGGCTCCCCTTCATTGGTAATTTAGACGCCGCGGAAGTCCAGGTGGCTATCACCCTCACTGGATGAGCGCCTTGTACCCATCGCCCCAATCGACGAGCGTCACCGATTCCGAGGGGGACTTCCGGTACACCAGCCCGCCCCACTCCGAGTCCTCCAGGAGCGTCGGCACGGCGGTCGACCACGCCGCCTCGTCCTCGTGCTCCCGGCCGATGGCCTCGTCCCGATAGAGCATCCGGAGCAACGTCGCGGCGACTTCCTTCGAACCCACTTTCAGCGTGGTTTCGGTTTTCGTGACGCGCGTCGGCGGGCCCTGCCCGAATCCGGCCGACGGCGCGGGAGTGACGGGCTGGTCGGCGATTTCGCTGGGGGGCCCCGACGAGGGAAATTCCCGGACCCGCGCGGAGGTGACCTCCCCGCCGAACGTGATCCTCCGGAGGCTCGCCTTCTTCGGGTCGCCCTCCTCGACCACCTCGACCCACAGTGCGTCGGTTTCCGCCCGCACCACGCCGAGGGTGACCTGCGTCTCGCTCCCGTTGCTCGCGAAACGGTACCGGACCCAGGTTCCAGGAGCGATTCCCGCCAGGCGGCCGGACGAATGGCGGTCCGCCAGCGGGGGAACCGAAGGCCGATAGACCTTCATTTCCGCCGGGACGGACTCCAGCCGGCTCGCGGATCCGCACCCCGCGCACCCCGACACGAACACCAGCAGGACGGGTGAAAACCGTATCATGGCTTCGTGCGTCATCATAATCCCGCCGTCCCCGGGGCGACAGCCTTGGGGGAGAATTGATGCGCACCCTGGCCGACCTGTTCCGGGCGGGACTGGACGCGGGACGCGGGCCCGGCCGGATCCTCTATCCCTCGGGAGGGACGTACCGGTCGCTGGGGGCCGACGAGATCGAGGCGCGCGTCACGCG
>DATHFI010000035.1:0-2094 GCA_035490275.1 Planctomycetota bacterium | reverse complement strand
CCGCGGCCGTCGCGGTAGATGTTCACGGGCACGATCGGCGCCCCGTACTTGAGCGCCAGCAGCGCGGGGCTGCGGATCGTGGAGGCGGGCCGACCCAGGAACGGGACGAACACCCCGTTGGTGCGTACGTTCTGGTCGACGAGGAGTCCCAGGATCGAATTCCGTTTCAGGCAGTCCACCATTCCGCGCACGGCGCCGTCCTGGAGGATGATCTTCTGGCCCCAGGATTTTCTCATGCCGTCGACGAAGGCGTTCATGTACGGATTCTCGATGGGCCGGGCCACCGACCAGAGCGGGCAACCCGAGCGCGAGAGCGCCACGCCGGCCAGCTCCCAGTTTCCGAGGTGGCCGCACGCCATGATCGCGCCGCGTCCCTTCGCCAGCGCCTCGTCCATATGATGCCAGTCGACCCGCTCGACCTGTCGCGCGAATTCCCGGCGGCGGATCATCCTGGGAATGAGATAAGTTTCGACCGCGCTCATCGCGAAGTGCTCGTAGACGCCCAGGACGAGGCGGCGGATCTCGCGGGCGTTTTTCGGGAGACCCTCGGCGCGCCGGACGTTGCGCTCGGCGATCTGCCGGTGCTTCCGGTCCATCACGAACAGGAGCCGGCCGATGAGACGTGCCAGCGCGAGGGCCGCGCGCGTTTCGAGCAGCGCGAGGCCGCAGAAGGTGTACCGGACGAGAATGTAGAAGAGGAGCTGCGCCGGCCGGAACCGGCGCCACCGGAAGGGGAGATGCGCGGAGTCGTCCATCCCAGGTTGCGATTAGACTCCATCCGGATTCCGGGCGCAATCAGGCGGGGGTACGAGCGGGAATTGATCGAGGGCGGAATCAGCTTCGCGGGCCGAGGGCGCGCCGCCAGATGTCGATGTCCGATTCGAACGACTCGGGGTCCAGCGGTCCGAACGAGAAGCGGAAGAAATTGGCGACCGGCGACGCGTCGCCGCGGCGGAGCATGTCGCAATCGGTGCCCTTGAGGATCGCCGCCCCTTCCTTGAATAAACGCCGGTTCAGCTCTCCCGCGTTCATCCCCCCGGGAAGCCGGCACCAGTGGTAGAACCCGCCGTCTCCAGTGAAGAGGTCGAGCCCGAGCCTCCGGAACGCCTCGCCGTACCTATCGCGCTGGCCCCGATAAAAGTCCGGCACCGCCCGTCGCGCCAGGGCGATCCTTTCCTCTCCCAGCAGCTCGAGGGCGAAGCACTGCGACGGGTGCGAGACGCCTCCCATCCCGAAGGACGAGAAGTTGCCGAGGATCTCGACATTCCGCCGGGAAGCCACGATCCAGCCGATGCGGATGCCGGGCGCCTGCAACCCCTTCGTGGCCGCGCCGGCGACGAAGATGTCGGTCTCGTCGATGTTGCGGACGTACCGGAGGGCGCTCACGGGCTCGTGGTGGAAGAGCTCGTACGCCTCGTCGATCAGGAGCCCGCACCGTCTGGAGTGGGCGGCCGCAACGATTCGCTCGAGCTCGGTGCCGTGGCGGGTGACGCCCGTCGGATTGCACGGGTTGCTCATCAGGAGAAGGTGGCGCTTGGGCGGCTCCGCCCGGGTGAGTTCGTCGACCGGCGGGGCGAACCCGTTGTGCGGCCCGCTGTCGACCGCATCGAACGTCCGGCCGAAGAGGCGGAGCAGGTCGAAGTAAGGCGTGTACTCGGTGGACGCGACCCGGATCCGGATGTCCGGCTCCAGGAAGAGAAGGACCGCGGCGATCCCCGGGCGGCCTCCGGCGAAGATCATCACGTTCTCGTGCGTGACGTCGGTCCCGTAGTGCCGACGGTAGTAGGCGGCCACCGCTTCCCTCAGCGCAGGCATCCCCCAGGCTTTCGGGTACTTGAGGTGATCGGGGCTCACGTTGACGGAGGTCGGGATCGGCGGGCCGCCGGGGAGTTGGACCGTTCTCGGGAAGCCCTGGCTCCACGGATGGGTGCCCGGGTCGCCCATGTACTTTCCGAACGCGTCACGGAAAGCGTAGAGCGTTTCGTAGATTCCCATGGGGGGAACGTGGCGGAGGTAGGGCATCCGGCCCGCAATGCTACCGGGCCGGGGGCTCCGGAGGAACCGTTGAGATGTGAAACTTCGAACCACGGTGAT
>DATHFI010000034.1:0-2121 GCA_035490275.1 Planctomycetota bacterium | reverse complement strand
CGCGCCGCGCGCGCCCATCCCTTGCTGGCGATCTCGAGCGCGTACGGCAGCGTTACGTTCGTCAGCGCGTAGGTCGAGGTCGTCCCCACGGCGCCCGGGATGTTCGCCACGCAGTAATGGACGATGTCCTCCTCGATGTAGATCGGCTTCGAGTGGGTGGTCGGGCGCGACGTCTCCGAGCACCCGCCCTGGTCGATCGCGACGTCGACGAGCACGGCCCGGTGTTTCATGAGCTTCAGGTCGGCGCGACGGATCAGCTTGGGCGCCTTCGCCCCGGGGATGAGCACGGCGCCCACCACGAGATCGGCCCCCTTCAGGCACTCCGTGATGTTGAAGGGGTTCGACATGAGCGTGATCACGTTCGGCGGCATGATCTCGGAGAGGTAGCGCAGGCGGCTCAGGTTGATGTCGAGGATGCAGACCTGCGCGCCGAGGCCGGCCGCGATCCGCGCCGCTTTGGCCCCGACGATGCCGCCCCCGATGATCACGACCGACGCGGGGGCCACTCCGGGAACGCCCGCGAGGAGGATGCCGCGCCCCTCCATCGGCTTCTCGAGGAACTTCGCCCCTTCCTGGATCGCCATCCGGCCCGCGACCTCGCTCATGGGGATGAGCAGGGGGAGCGAGCGGTCCTCGAGCTCGACGGTCTCGTACGCGATGCAGACCGCGCCCGATTTCACCATCGCGTCGGTGAGCGCCCGGGAGGAGGCGAAGTGGAAATAGGTGAAGAGGATGTGGCGGCCGGTGATGAGCGGGAACTCCTCCTCGAGCGGTTCCTTCACCTTCAGGATCATCTCGGCGGCGCTGAAGACCTCCTCGCGCGAGCCGGCGATCCGCGCCCCGGCGGCCTGGTAGGCCAAGTCGCCTATGGCCGACCCGTCTCCGGCGCCCTTCTCGACGACCACCTGGTGGCCCGCCCGCACGAGCGCGTCCACGCCCGCCGGGACGATGGCCACCCGGTACTCATCGGCCTTTATTTCCCGGGGTATACCGATCTTCATACCGGATCCTTTTCGACTTGGGGAGCCGTTCGATCCACAGCTGGATCTGTTCTGCGCTGGGGGGTTGCCGGAGGACCTCCGCCATGACCCGATCCGCGATTTTCGCGTACGGGGCGGGGTCGGCGGGGTGCGTGTCCACGACAGTGATGACGACGAGAATCCCCCCCGAGGCCTTTTCAACCCCGGTGGACTGGCCCTTCTTCATCGCGAAGAGCTTTCGTTCCAGCTCCGGGGCGGCCGCGACCGCATCCGGGGCGAGTCCCTGGGGGAACCGGTGCCTCGGCCAATGGGCCGCCTTGCCCTGCAGGTTCGGGGTCATCGCGAGCCTCTCGGCCGCCTCGCTGAAGGAGGTGCGTCCCACGAGCGTCGCGAAGGTGGCCGCCTCCTGCGGGTCGGTGAAGGCGACGGTGTCGATTTCGATCGACGCCTCGGTGAGCAAGGTGTAGGTCACGGCCTTTTCGTTCTTGACGACCTCGTCGAACTCGGGATTCTGGGCCAGCCGGTCGAGGGCTTCCGCCTCGGTCAGCTTCTGAGCGTCGAGCCACTTCTTCAGCGCCTCGTCGCCGACCTGGGCGCGCTTGGCGTCGAGGCCGATCTTCGCACGCTTCCGCAGCTCCTCGGGCGTGTTGCGGATCCCGAGCTCCTGGATCCGCTCGCGCCGCAGCTTCCAGAGAATGTACTGGTCGATCAGCTCCTTGCCGCGCGCGGTCATGGCGCGATCGACGACGGCGCGCCAGCGCACGGGCTGCTCGTCGATGAAGGCCACCACGGGATCGTCCTGCGGGATCGGCGAGGGCGTCGGGTCCGTTATCCCGGGATTGGAAGGAGGCGGGGCGGCGGGCGTTTCGCGCGGGCCGGGCGCGCCGCAAGCCGCGGCCAGTAGGAAGGCGGGGAGCGCCGGGAGGAATCTCATAGGGGGCAAGGCCGGATTATAGCAGGGCGCCCCGGGATGCCAAGAACCGCGGACTTTGGGGGGCGGTGGCCAAGCTTCCAGCTCCCAGATCCCAGAATCCAGTTTCTGAAGACTCAAGCTCCGAGGCAGAGGGGAAGGTGGAGGCGAAACGACGGAGACGAATACTACTTGGCCCGGAGCCGCTTCAGGGCCGAGTCTGCTTTGCGG
>DATHFI010000033.1:0-4443 GCA_035490275.1 Planctomycetota bacterium | reverse complement strand
GCGTCGTACTCGTGCCGGCTGAGGTGATAGGTCGCCACCGCCACGAGGTCGGAGTGGAATTTTCCGCGTCCGAGGTGATCGACCACCGCGGCGATCTCGCGATCCTCGACCGGCCGGTAGAAGGCACGGCGCAACCGGCCTTCAGCGTCGAAGACGAACGTCGACGGCGTGACCGGTCCCTTCGGCGACGATCCGTGCAACGCCTGCACGAGTTGCGGCTCGGGGGCTACCACGAGGACTTGTGCGCGGCTCTCATCCACCTTCGGCGCGGGCGAGTCGCCCATCTGCAGAACCAGCGCCTTCTTTCCCGCCTGGGCCAGCGATTCCGGACGCTGTACGGCGCCCTTCACCCGAGGACGCGTCGCGTCGGGCCAGCGCGGCAATTCCTGCGCGATCGGCGCGGAGCCCTGCCGGATCGCGAGGAGGCGGTCGACGGGCAGATCGCGATGCGTTTCCGTCGATCCGTCCGGCCAGCGGATCGTGATCGCGTCGATCTTCTTGGCGTCGGCGAGCCCGAAGTGGAGATCGAGCGGCACTTGCGTGGCGAAACCGGTCGTCGCTTTCACGTAATCCTGCTGGGTCACGCCGCCGGCCTCGAGTCGGACCCGGGCGCTGATGGCCTGGCGGTCGCCCTTCGTGGCTTCGAGCCGCAGCCGCGCGAACCGCCTGGGAGGCGAGCGGTTCTCCATCAGGCGCAGGCCCTGCAGGCTCAGCATCGCGAGGTCGAGGTCGCCGTCCCCGTCGATGTCGACCGGCGCGACCGCGCGGCCGTCGTCGGGGAAGTCCAGGGCGAAGGCGTGGCCGGAGTCGTAGAACTTCGGCCCGCGGGCGTTGAAGAAGAGGCAGTCCCGCTCCATCCCGCTCCAGCTGCCGCGAAAGCGAGGATCCTGGAAGGCGCCGGTCCGGCCCGTCCGGCCCTCCTGGATCGCGAATGCGTCGGTCACCGACCGAGACCAGTAGACGGGTCAGTAATCGGGCGCCGTGGGATCGCTATGGGTCGTGAAGCCGTTCGCGACGAAGAGGTCCTTGTCGGCGTCGTTGTCGAGGTCGAAGAAGACGCAGCCCCACGACCAGTCGGCGCGGGCGATCCCGCGGGCCGCGGCCGTCTCCTTCCAGTCCGGCGGCTCGTAGAGCGCGTTACCCTGCACGCTGAAGAGGAGGGCGTGCTTCACGTCGTCACGCAGTTTCGGCGAGACGGCGAGCATGCGGTTGCCCGCGTGCGAGTACATGTTGGAGACGTAGACGGAGTACTTCCCCTCGTTGTCGAAATCGGCGATCGCCAGCCCCATGCCGAAGGCGGGCTCCCGGATGATGGGATGGTGCGGGTCCTCGATGAAGCGGCCGTCCCCCTGGTTCCAGTAGAGATTGTCGGGCCCGAAGTCGTTGATGACGAGGAGGTCGAGGTCGCCGTCGTTGTCGAGGTCGAAGAACTCCGCCACGTAGTGGTACCGCGTGCCGCGGATGCCGCGCGCCTCCGCCTCCTCCGAGAACTTCAGTCCTCCCTTGTTCATGAAGAGCAGGTTCCGCTGGCCGGTCTGCGCGTTCATGAAGTTGAAGGCCTGCCCGCCCGACTCGGAGTTCGAGTACGCGGACACGAAGAGGTCGAGCCGCCCGTCGCCGTCCACGTCCGCCGCCGTGACGTGGTGGAAGAGGAGCTCGCGCGCGGTCGACGGATTGTCGAAGACGAGCGACTCCTTGAAGATCCACGTCCCGTCCTTCCGGGTGTAGAGTCCGAGGCAGGCCTTGTCGCCGCGGTACCACGCGGGTTGCGTGCTGACGAGCTCCTCGATGCCGTCGCCGTCCAGGTCCAGGTAGAGATAGAAGAGCGCGCCTTCTTCCGGCAGCGCCTCGGGGGTGAATCCCCCCTTCCCGTCGTTGACGAAGACGACGGACCGGCGCGACTCGTTGGTCGCGATCAGGTCCGGGAATCCGTCGTGGTTCCAGTCGACCGCGGCGAGCCCCCCGACGTTGGTCATGGTGCGATTGTCGATCGCGGACTGGAGCGCGCGGCGCCCCTCCTCGGAGAAGGCGAACTCGAAGCCGGTCGGGTCGCTGATGTTCGCGAACGTGGGTCGGGTCGACTCCACCAGCTGGCCGGCTCCGGCGGGAAACTCGATGCGGCTGATTTTCCACGAATCCGGGGGTCCCTCGAAGTCGACGGCGAAGTCGCCCTGCACTTCGAGCCGGGCGTTGGACGGGCCGGTCCCGGACAACCACCAGTGATAGAGTCCGCGGGCCCGCTTCTCACCCTTGTCGAGGAGGAAGGTGTAACAGCGGAACTGGCAGCGGGTGATGGAGAGGAACCGGCCGAGCAGGACCTTGAGGCGCGTGATGAAGAGGTTCGCGACGGTTTCGGGGAGGCTGATGCCGGCGAAATCGGTGATGACGAGGCCGTCCTCGTCGAGGCGTTTGCCGTCCTCGAGCCCGGGAAAGCGTCCGCGGAAATCGGGAGTCAGGTACGTCAAGATGGGTCCGGTGTCACCCTTGAGGAGCGGCGCGGAGATGGCTTTCTTCAGGAAGCCGCCCGCTTTGGACTGCGCTTCTTCGACGCGATCGTGGTCGGTGACGGGATCGATGGCCGGTCGATCACTCACCGGTGGCGCCAGCGCGTGGGGAGTCGTCGGCTTAGACCGGAGGATAAGGACCGCGGCGACACAAAGTATCCCCGCGGCCGCGAGGGCCGCGACCCAGGCCTTTCCCCCCATGACAGGTGAAATGATATCGACGGCGGAAAGGAAGGGTCACGGAAAAGAGAACCCCGGCGGCTACTTCTTCGCCTTCCCGTGTTTCGTCAGCTTGAGGGGTCCATCCTTGGCGAGTCCGATGCCCGGGGCGTAGATCTTGTGCTCGGTCCCCTTTTCGAGCGGCGTCGTTTCCCGGGTCTTGAGGCACTTCTCGAGTTTCCCCTCGGCGGTCTCGAGGGTCTCGTCGAGCGAGACGATTTCGGCGCGGTCCATGGCGACGCCGGGCGCGACTTCCTGGAAATAGCGCGCTCCGAGGAGGGGCGTGCCGGGCATCATGAGGCCGAAGCGGGCGCCTTTCTCGCCGGAGAGCCACGCGCCGCCGTGGTCGACCACCTTCCCGTCCTTGTAGATGTCGACGTCCTCGCCGAAGTAGTAGACGCTGTTGGTCCGCTTCGAGATCGCGAAGTAGTTGCGGGAGACTTCCTTGATCTTGCCGCCGGCGGTTTCGCGCTCCTCGACGACGCGCGTCTCGACCCCGTCGACTTTCTTCGTCTCGTCGAGGACGGTGATGGCCAGGGTGACGTCCTCGTTTTCGTCCTTCCCCTCGAGGACGAGGATGTAGCCGGACTCGAGGATGAAGTACGGGTTCGTGCCGGTCGGCCCGAGTTCGCCCGTTTCGAACCGGAAGGACTCAGTGTAGGGATGCTTCTCGGCCGGGGCCTCATCCTGGGCGACGGCGAATGCCGCGACCAGGGCGACCATCATGACGCGCGCGATGTCCATGCGTTCCTCCGCGGGTTTCCAGAAGTCTATAGCATGCCCGGGCGCTGATGAACGGATTGTGAACAACTGGGATTCTTTCGGCTCTATTCGCTTCGATCCACGTAGATCCGCCGCAACCTCGCCGCGGCGAAGGCGCCGGGCAGCGCGGCGAGGCACAGGGTCAAGACGACGCCCAGGAGCACCATCGGGGAGATCCCCATTTTCTGGCGAAGCATCCCGAGATCGCTGGTCAGGCCGGCCGCCAATCCGGAATCGATCACCGCGTGCGACTCCCAATACGCCCTGCTCCTCATCATCAAGATTGTCTCGGCGCCGCGGTTGAGGATCATCCACCATCCCCACAGGGCGTAGAGGGGGCGTTCAAAGGGACGCTCCAGGGCGACGGCGAGGACGGTGAAAAAACATGCGGCGGCGCCAAGGCATTCGAGCGCCACGCCGCCGGCGATAGCCACCAGCTCATGTGCTCCGGTGAACGCGAGCAAGGGATAAATCAGCGCCGCGACCGCGAGGGGGATCCAGATCCCCGGGGACTGGCGATGGCGCCATGCGAGGGCGACAATTCCGGCGAGCGCGGCCACGCAGAGGTACCAGCGTTGCTCGCCCCAGACCGTGACTCCGCCACCGGCCACGCTCGCCGTCGGGAGCGACGGCATCCCCATCAACCACGCGAAGAGTGAGTGGCCGCATTCGTGGACGAGGGTCGTGAGGAAATTGAAGACGTAGTTCGGGATGTAAAGCAGCTTGGCCAAGGGGAAGGCGACGAGTCCGATCACCAGCGACGCCGCCGGCGAGTTCCACTTCAAGGAGATGCGTTCCATCGGGTGGAAATGATATCGGCGCGGATGACCTGGGGCATCACAGGTACCGCGGGTCGGCTTTCTCCAGGGAGGGATCTTGCGATGCCCTTCCGTCGGCTGATGAATCGTCGGCCGCACGCGGACGGTTGAGGGCGCGAGGAGGGCACAGGATTTACCTT
>DATHFI010000032.1:0-9853 GCA_035490275.1 Planctomycetota bacterium | reverse complement strand
ATCCCCCGGGTCGGAGACGACGAACGAATTGGTCCCCGGCTTGATGATCTCCGAAACGCCCGCGACCTCCGTGACGATGACGGGGACCCCGGAGGCCATGGCCTCGAGGCAGACGTTCGGGAAGGGGTCGTACAGAGTCGGAAGCACGAGCGCGTCCGCCGCGGCGTAGAGGTTCTCGATGTCGGGCCGCGGTCCGAGGAACCGGGTCCGGACGCTCCGGCGGGCCGCCATGCGCTCATACCGCGCCGATTTTCCCGACCCCGCCACGAGGAGCCACGCTTCCACGTCGCGCGGGAGGAAGCCCATGGCCTCGATCGCGCGCGACAGCCCCTTCCGGCGGAAGCCCGAGCCCGCGTAGAGGACGACGAAGGCGCCCGTGGGCAGCCCAATTTCGGCGAGCACCTGGGGGCGCCGGTCCCGCAGGCCGGGGTGAAAGCGCGCCAGGTCCACGGCGTTCCACGTCACGACGATCCGCGCGGGATCCACGCTGTAATGGCGGATCACCTCGTCCCGCACGCGCGCCGACACGGCCTGGATCAGCCGCGTCGCCTGGGCCGAGAACGACTCGCGCTCCAGCGCCAGGATTCTCCGCTCCTTGGGATTCACCCGGCTGAACCACCGGCCGAGGGTCGAGCGGGTGGACTCCATCCGGCGCAGGTACTCGGCGTGGACGCCCCCGCCCAATCTGAGGAGGTCCTGCGACACGGTCCGGGCGAAGCTGTGGACGACGTCGAATTTCTTCCCGTCGACGGCCGCCTTCGCCGCGCGCGCGAAGCCGCGGTGGTCGGACGCGCCGAGGGCCGTCGCCTCCACCCCGTCCTCCGCGCCGCGAACGGTGGCCGCGAAGACATGGACGGCGTGCCCCCGGATCGCGAGGGAACGCGCGAGCATCGCCGCCTGCTGCTCGGCCCCGCCGAGGGCCCCGAAGGATTCGATGAGCAGGGCGATCTTCATCGCGGGGCACGCTCGCGAAGCTTGGCGTGCTTGGTGAACACGTAGAAGGCGGAAGCCTTGGCGATTGTGAAACCCGCCCAGCCGTCGAGGAAGCCGAGCTTCCAGACATAGCACTCGAGAAACTTCAGCGGAGGATGGAAGAGGAGCTTCAGCAGGGAGGGCCTCCGACCCTCCTTGATCCACTCCGTCACCACGACGTCGCTGAACCGGTCGATCGTCCGGAGCTGGTGGGAGAAGTCGCGGTAGGTGTAGTGGACGAGGTCCGCGTCGAGGTCCCGGGTCGGGCCGTCCGCCACGAGCTTGTCGTGGGGATCGACTCCCGTCCAGCGCGCCCGCCCGCGCCGGACGATCCGGACCTTCCAGTCGGGATACCACCCGCCGTGGTTGATCCACCGGCCCAGGTAGAAGACGTGGCGCCTCACGCGGAAACCGTCGACCCCGTCGGCCGAGGCGACCGCCCCCTCGAGCGCGGCCCGAAGCTCGGGCGTGCACCGCTCGTCCGCGTCGATCGAGAAGACCCAGTCGCCCGTCGCCTGTTCCAGCGCGAAGTTCTTCTGGGCGATGTACCCCGGCCACGGGCGCTGGATCACCTTGGGCGTGTACTTCCGCGCGATCTCCGGGGTGCGATCGCCGCTCATCGAGTCGACGACGACGATCTCGTCGCACCACTTCACGCTCTCGAGGCACTCCGCGATGTTCGCCTCCTCGTCGCCGCAGATGATCGCGGCGGAAATGCGGGGACGACTCATGGAGCCCCCCCGAGGACGCGCGCGCAGGCCGCGAGGACGTCCTCGACCGAGACGCGCTTCATGCAGTTGTGATGGCCGAGCGGGCAGACGCGCTTGAGGCACGGGCTGCACTCGAGGGGGTGGCGCACGATTTCGTGGCGCGGCCCGTACGGCGGGGTGGCGATCCAGTCGGTCGGGCCGAAGATCGCGACGACCGGAACGCCCACGGCGTCGGCGACATGCATGGAGCCCGTGTCGTTCGTCAGGAACAGGGCGCACCGGCGGATCGCGGCCGCCAGCTGCGGGATGGAGGTCCGCCCGCTCAGTGAAATTGCGCGGGGTCCGATTTCGGCGGCCGCCCGGTCGCCCAGGTCGCGCTCCGCGGGCCCGCCCACGACCACGACCGAGGCGTTCCAGCGCTTCGCGAGCCGGCGCCCCGTCTCGATGAATCGCTCCGGGTACCACTGCTTGGCCTCGCCGTACGTGGCCCCGGGATTGATCCCCACCCACGGACGGCCGGGAGGAAGTCGATCGGCGGCCCATCGGTCGGCCTCGGGCGCGACCTGGAGGGCCGGCGGCGTGGGATCGGGGGGCATCCCCAGGGACGCCAGGAGGCGGTGGTAGTACAGCACGCGATGGCCCCGCAGGGCTTCGGGGTCGCGCGGCACGGCGTCGGTGAGCATGGGGGATCGTCCGTCGCCGGCGTACCCGATCCGGCGCGGGATTCGCGCCGTGAAGGCGAGGAGCGCGGAGGAAAAGGACCGGGGAAGGATGAGGGCCGTGTCGAATTTCCGTTTCTTCAGGTCGCGGACGAGGCCGAGCCAGCTTCGGAGCTTCCCCCTTTCGCGGGGAGGGGGAACGATCGTCTCGTCCACGTACGGAAGACCCGCGTAGAGATCGGCCACCGACCGGCGCGAAAGGACCGAGATGCGGGCCTGGGGCTTCATCGCCTTCAGCGATCGCAGGGTGGGGAGGCTCATGACGGCGTCGCCGAGCCAGTTGTTGCCCGTGACGAGGATCCCGCTCACTTCGCGGCCGGCCCGGTCAGGGCCCACCAGAGGCGGTGGAACCAGAGCCCCGCGCCGCACCGGCGGGCGAGGTCGCGGATCCGCGCTCGATCCTGGACGTAGGTGAAGAGGAAGCGGAACCGGTCGACGCGCGAAACGCGGTCCTTGAGCCATTTTTCGACCGACCGGTTGAGCCGCGAGAGGTTCGCGGCGTCGAGGCCCGGGTCGCGCGCCATCCGGAGCACGGCGCGATCGAGATCAATGAAGTAGACGTCCGTTCCCTGGAGGAGGATGTTCTTCACGTTGAGGTCGCCGTGGTAGAGCCCGGCCTCGTGCATGCGGCGCACCTCGCCCGCGACGTCCTCGATGATCTGCCGGTGGCGGGCCGGGGCGTTCTCGCGCGCCAGGGCGAGAAGATCGCGCGCCCCGGCGATCTCGCGCACGACGAGGGTGAACCGGTGGAACGGACCGAACGCGTGCGTCGCGCGGCAGGCCACGATTTCGGGCACGTTCAAGCCCGCCCGGCGGGCGCGCAGGACGGCGTGCAGTTCGCGCAGGATGCGGCGCATCCCGAGATGGATGTTCCCCGCGAACCGCGCGAGGCCGCCGCGCGCCAGTTCGCGGACGAGGACGCGCCCGGGCGCGCCCTTGGGCTGGTAGGAGAAATGCTCGACGCGCCCCCGGAAGCCGGTCCGGTCTTCTGCCGGAACCGCCTCGAAGTCGGAAAGGATGGCCTCGAGCAGGTGGGGGCGCCACTCGGGGCGGATCAGGACGAGATGAGGCCCGGAGTAAACCGAGTCGTATCCATCGAGGATAAGAGCCATAGCGGCAGGCGCATCGTATCAGAAAACCGGCGATGACGGATGACGGATGACGGATGACGGATGACATCTGACGGTGCCGGTTTGCGCAGGCGCCCCTGTCAGCGGTCATCCGTCATCGTCCCCATGAGACTGCTATTTGAACTTGGGGGGGAGCCCATCTAGAATGCGGTCTCTCATGGTTCGCATTAGGGAAATCCGGCGCATCCTCCTCGTCCGGCTCAGCGCGCTGGGGGACGTGGTCAATACCCTGCCCGCCGTGAGCGCCGTGCGCGAGGCCTTCCCGAGGGCGCGCCTGGGATTCATCGTCGAGGACCGCTGCCGCGACGTCGTCGTCGGCCATCCCGCGATCGACCGCGTCTACGTCTACCCCCGCAAGCGGTGGCAGAGCGACTTCTTCCGCTTCTGGCGATGGGGCCGGCTCGTCTCCGAGGTCGGGGCGTTCTTCCGCGAAATCCGATCAGAACGGTACGACGTCGCGCTCGACTTCCAGGGGAACCTGAAGGGGGCGCTCCACGCGTGGCTCAGCGGCAGCCCGGAGCGGATCGGATTCGCGCGCGGCCACTGCAGCGAGCTCAACTGGCTCTTCTCGACCCTCCGCGTCCGGCCCGCGACCGAGCGTATGTACCGCGTCGAGAAATTCCTGTCGCTCCTCGCGCCGCTGGGGATCGCTCCCGAGCGGCCCCGCTACGTCCTGCCCCGGTCGGCGGAGAGCGGCGCCCGGGTGCGGCGGTTCCTCGGCGAGGAGGGATGGGCCGGGGGGGACTACATCGTGCTCCACCCCGGCACGAGCGAATTCGGCAAGATCAAGCGCTGGCCGCTCGACCGGTTCGGCGCGCTCGCGCGGCGCCTCCGCGCCGAGGGCCACCGCGTCCTCATCGTCTGGGGGCCGGGCGAGCGAGGGATGGCCGAGACTATCGCGCGCGAAGGCGGCGCCGGCGTCCGCGTCGCCATGGAGACCCGGTCCATCCTGGACCTGGCCGAGCTCATCGCGGGCGCCCGGGTTTTCGTGGGGGCCGACTCCGGCCCGCTCCACATCGCGAGCGCCGTCGGGGTTCGGAGCGTCGCCCTCTTCGGCCCGAAGGACCCCGCGATCTACGGTCCCTACAATCCGCTCGGGAAGGTCGTCTACAAGCCCGACGGCGCGGGTCCGGCCTCGATGGAGGCGATCACCGTGGAGGACGCCCACGCCGCCGTGGCGTCGATCGCCGCGATGGAGCCCTCGTGACGCCGCGGTGCGCCCCGGGCGACGAGGCTCTCGTCCGGTCGGTCCTCGAAGGCCGGTTTCCGTCCGAAACGGTGAAGGAAAGCGCGATCCGCGTCGTGCGCCGGATCGCGCCCCCCGGCGGCCCGGCGCTCTACCTCAAGCTCTTCCGGGATCGGGGTCTCGGGGCCTCCGTGCGGCGCCTCGTCGCCGACCGCGCGGCGCGCGAGTACGCGGTGCTCGACCATCTCCGCCGGGCGGGAGTGACCGCCGCTGAGCCCGTGGCGTGCGGGACCCACGACGGATCGAGCTTCCTGATCACCCGAGAGATCCCACGCGCGAAAACGCTGAAAGACCATCTCTTGGACGTGGACCGGGTCATCCGAAAGGCCTTCATGGTCTTTCTCGGCCGTTTCGTGCGGAAGGTCCATGACGCCGGCGTCCGGCACGACGATCTGCATGTCGGAAATATCCTGGCCACCGGACCGGGCGAGACGACCCGATTCTATCTGGTGGATGTTCAAAGGGCCGCGATTCGTCCGCGCCTCACTCAAGCGGAGCGATTGCGGGATCTCGGATTCCTGCTCCTTTCGTTGCGCACGCTGGTGACCTCGGCCGACCAGTGGCGGTTTCTCAAGGCCTATTGGGGGGAGCCGCCTTCAAAGGCCCTGCTGCTTGACCTACGTCACGCATTCCAGAAGGCGCGGGAGCGGTACGCGGAGGACCGGGCCGGCCGGTGTCTCGTCACGGGGCGGGAGTTCGAGCGGTCGGGGTGGATGAACCTGCGGCGTCCGCTGACGGCCGAGGCGGCGCGGAAAATCCTCGAGGCCCCGCCCCTGCGCGAAGTGAAGCGGGTGGGCCGGAGGCGACTGTGGCTCGCGGCGCCGGATCGCTTCGTCCGCGAGGGTCCGCGGGCGAAGCGCATCTGGCGCAACGCCCACGCCCTGGCCGCCCGGCACGTCGCGACGCCCCGGCTGTGGGCGCGGGCCGGGGACCGGATCCTCGGGGAGTGGCTGGCCGACGCGGCTCCCCTGAACGAACTCCTTGCGCGACGGGCGGGATCCCGGCGCGTCCTGGCCGAGGCGCTCGCGCGGTTCGTCGCGGGAATGCACCGGGGCGGCGTCCACCACGGAGACTTGAAGGCGAACAACATCCTCGTGCGGGAAAGTCCGTCGGCGAAACCGGAATTCTGGGTCGTCGATCTCGACCGCGCGGCTTGTTTCGCGGAGGTCCCGCTCGAGCGGCGCCTCTCCGATCTCGCCCAGCTGAACGCCGCGCTCGGCCCGCCGGTGACGGCGGGGGACCGGCTCGCGTTCTACCGGGCCTATGCGGGCCGTGAAACCGATTGGGTCCGCGACTGGAAAAACCGGGTGCGCGAGATCATGAGACGGACCAAGGCCAGGAAGCACGTTTGGCCCGGCGGAGAGTCACGGGTCTAGCGTCGAGGGTCGAAGAGAAGAAGTCGCGGGTTGCGGGTCGAGCCGGAAGCTGGGCGCTCTTTTAGTCCTTCTGCGTGCCGGGAAGGACTTCCTCGCGGACCTCGAATTTGCCGGTCTTCTCGTTGAAGGCGAGCTTGCTCTTGTTGGTCACCCACCACTCGTGCATCTTCCAGACCGCCACCTGGTTCTGGTAGAGGCTCTTGTCGTAGTCGTACCCGAAATCCTTGAGCGCCTTCGAGACGATCCGGGCGCTGATCTTGAAATCGGCCTCGCTCAGGCCGAACTTGGCGGTCACGTCGGCCTGCATCTTGTCGTCTGCGACGTTCTTCTTGGCCAGCTCTTCGCAATGGGCCAGCACCTTGAGGAGCGTCGCCACGAGGTTCTCGATCGTCGACTTGGAGGCGACCGGCCCGATGTTCTTCACCGTCCACTGCGGCTGCCGCTTGAGCGTGAGCACGTCGCGCTCCCGGTGGAAGGGATCCCCGGGGAAATCGTACGTGTACTTCAGGACCCGGTTCTCGTAGTGGATCTTGAAGTCCTCCAGCTCCTCCTTGTCCCCGAGGAACTGCTCGATCCGGAGGACGTCCCAGAGGCCCGAAATCTGGACCTCGATCGTCTGCGCCCGCGGGTCGACCCCGCGGAAGATGGCCATGCCGGTCAGCTTCTGGCCGGCCTTGATGAACCGCTGCTCCCGGATCTCCCTCGCGTTCAGGTAGTATCTCCCCTTCTCGTCTCCGTTCTTCAGCTCCATGATCGACTCGCGGATGATCCCCAAATTGCGGTTTCCGAGCTTCGCGTGGTACTCGATGATCTTGTATTCGATCGTCTCGGCCTGCACGACGTTCGAGATGAAGGTGCCGTACTTCAGCGTCTCGAACTTCGTGGGATCCTCCGCCGCGGCCCGCGCCGCGTCGGGGTCGACTTTCTTGAGGTCCGTCTGGAGCTCGCGCCCCGTTTCGATATACAGCGTGTGGTCGAGGAGGATCGGGATGACCCTCCCCATGTTGTTCGTGACGGTGTAGTGGACGAACCAGAAGGTCTCGACCTCGCCGCTGGGGTAGCGGTAGTTGAACATCTGGGGCTTTTCTTGGGAGTAGTCGAGCTTCCAGCGATCGTGGGTCTGGGCCTCGCAGAGATTGGCCCCGACCAGCACCCCCACCGCGGCCACCCAGGACGACGACAGCGCACGCATCATGGTCATCCCCAGCCTCTTTTAGAGAATGCGCGGATCGTATAAATCCCTAGACGCACCGGTCAAGCAAATCACTTCACCATTGACGATCCCCGGACCCCGGTATGGGGAAAGGACGGATATCCCATGGGTGAGCGGAATCAAGAATCAAGCATCAGGAATCAGGTAGGACGAAAAGCGGACTCCCCTGCGGAACCCATTTCGGGCCTTTTCCCTGATTCTTGATTCCTGATTCCTGATTCCTGTTCTAGGATGTGGCTTCATGCGCCTCGGCTTTCTGCTCAACCAGGAAACCTGCATCGGCTGCCACGCCTGCACCGTCGCCTGCAAATCGGAGCATCGGGTGCCCCTGGGCGCCTTCCGGACGTGGGTGAAGTACGTCGAGAAGGGGACCTTCCCCGACGTCCGCCGCCACTTCTCCGTGATGCGCTGCAATCACTGCGACGACGCCCCCTGCATTCCCATCTGTCCCACGAACGCCCTCTTCCGGCGGCCCGACGGGGTCGTCGATTTCGACCCGGCCGCTTGCATCGGGTGCAAATCGTGCATGCAGGCCTGCCCCTACGACGCCCTGTACATCGACCCGGAGACCGAGACGGCCGCGAAGTGCAACTTCTGCGCCCACCGGCTCGACGCCGGGCTCGAGCCCGCCTGCGTGATCGTCTGCCCCGTCCAGGCGATCGTCGTCGGCGACCTCGACGATCCCGAAAGCTCCCTGGCGAAGCTGGCCGCGAACGGGGGCGTCGTCCGCAAGCCCGAGCTCGGCACGCGCCCCAAGACTTTCTACCTCGGGGCCGACCCGGCGTCGCTCGACCCGCTCATCGAGCGGGACCGCGGGCCCTATCCGTTCTCGGGACCCGGGCCCGCGCCGCCCGAGGGGGACCCGGCGGACGTCCGGGAGATCTACGACGTCCCCCATCCCGCTCCATGGGGCTGGAAGGTCTGGTCGTACCTGTGGACGAAGTCGATCGCGGCGGGAGCGCTCCTGGCGGCGGCCCTTCTCGGGCTCGTGCGTCCGCAATTCGCGGATCATCCGCTCGTGGCCTCGGTCGCCCCGGCGGTCGCGCTGGTCTTCATCGCGATCACGGCCCTGCTCCTGATCTTCGATCTCCGGCGGCCCGAGCGGTTCTGGTACATGATGATCCGGCCCAACTGGAACTCGTGGCTGGTCCGGGGCTCGGTCGCCTTGGGCGCCTTCGGGGCCGTGGCCCTGGGATGGCTCGTCGCCCGCGGTCCGGTCCTGTTCGCGATCTCGATCCCCATCTCGCTCGCCGCCGCGGGCTACACCGCCTTCCTCTTCCGCCAGGCGAAGGGACGCGAGTTCTGGGGCTCGAAGTGGCTGCTGCCGCACCTCCTCGTGCAGGCGCTCGTCGCAGGAGCGGCGTCGCTGGCGATCCTCGCCCCGATGCTCGAGGGCGGCGTCCAGGCGCTCGCGTTCCTCGGGCCGCTCCTCGGAGCGTCGATCTGCGCCCACGCGCTGTTCGCCCGGCTCGAATCGAATCCGACCCACGGGTCTCCCCACGCGCGGCGCGCCGCGGAAGAAATCTCGATCGGGACCCATCGCCGGGACTTCATCCGGAACGTCCTCGTGGGGGGAACGACGATCCCGCTCATCCTGCTCGTCCTCTTTCCCATCGCGGGCGCCGCGGGGCCTTCTCTCACGTTGATCGCGTCGCTTCTCGCGCTGCGGGGACTGTATCGATACGAACGAATGTGGATCCTGGCGGGGCAAGCGGTCCCGCTGAGCTGAGTCGCGAGTCGAGAGTCGAGGGTCGAGAGTCGAAGAGAAGAAGTCGCGAGTCACCCGTCATGAGTCACGAGTCGAAGGCCGGACCCAAGTTGGATCTGAAGGCCTACCCGCCTCCCGATCAGTGGGACGATTTTATCGAGAACGACCCCGCCGCGTGGCCGCGCAAGAAGCCGCGACACTACTCGCTCGTCCCCACGGTCTGTTTCAACTGCGAGGCCGCGTGCGGCCTCCTCGCGTACGTCGACAAGGAGACGGGGAAGATCCGCAAGTTCGAGGGGAATCCGTACAACCCCGGCTCGCGCGGCCGGACCTGCGCCAAGGGGCCCGCGACGATCAACCAGGTCGACGATCCCGAGCGGATCCTCTTCCCGCTGAAGCGCGCGGGAAAGCGCGGCGAGGGAAAGTGGGCGCGGACGACCTGGGACGAGGTCCTCGACGACTTCGCGAAGACGATCCGCGCGGCCATCGTCGAAGGGCGGCAGGCCGAGGTCATGTACCACGTCGGACGCCCCGGCGAGGACGGCTACGTCGAGCGCGTCCTGCAGGCGTGGGGGCTCGACGCCCACAACAGCCACACGAACGTCTGCTCGTCGGGCGCGCGCCTCGGCTACGACCTGTGGATGGGGTACGACCGGCCCTCGCCCGACTACGCGAACGCGAAATTCATCCTGCTCCTGTCCTCCCACCTCGAGACGGGCCACTATTTCAATCCGCACGCCCAGAGGATCGTCGAGGCGCAGGAGAAGGGCGCGACGCTC
>DATHFI010000031.1:0-3711 GCA_035490275.1 Planctomycetota bacterium | reverse complement strand
CATGCGCCGGGAGGGGAACGAAGCGCGTGAAATCCTGGGCGCCCTCGCGCCGCGGATCGGCGCGCCCGCGCGGCTCACCGGGGAAGCGACACTCCCCTTCGATCGCCGGGGTTTTCCGGCGGCGGTCGCCATCCGTCCGGGAATGCGCCACAATGTCGAAATCGCGTTTCACCTCCAGGGCGAAGAGGGCGGCTGGCTCACCGTTTCGAGCATCGGCCTCCGGCGCGCCCTCCTCGAGGAAATCGGCTTCCCCGATTTCCAGGTGGGGGACGCCGAATTCGACAACCGCCTCGAGGTCTGGGGGAGCGACGAAGCGTGGGCGCTCAAATGGCTCCGCACCGACATCCGCCGGCTCATTCTCCAGATCGAGCGGCGCTGGGTCTTTTTCCTGCGCCTCACCCCGGAGCAATTCGTGGTCCAGGCCGCGATCCGCCCCGCGGAGCTGAATCCCGTGGAAACACTGGTGGGGGTCTCCTTCCAGATCCTCGACCTGCTCGACCTTCCCTCACCCGCCGACTTCATCCTTTCGAAGGTGACGGAGGTGCTGGACGAGCAAACGCGGTGTCCCGTCTGTGGATCGCCCCTGTCGCGCGGACGCCTGGTACGGTGCGCGAAGTGCGGCGCCATTCACCACGCGGAGTGCTGGCTATTCAACGGCCTTTGCGCCACATTCGCGTGCGGTTGCCGGGAGAAGAAAGCGGCATGAGAGCTTTCGCAGCTTCCAGCTCCCCGATTCCAGTGCCCAGCCAGGCCCGGAGTAATGGAATCCGCCATGAAGATTTTCTCGTAAAGCCATGAGTGGAGAACTGGATCTCCTGAAGTGGATCCACGGGCGCCTGGGCCGGCGGCGAGGGCCGATCGTCGTGGACAGCGGCGACGACGCGGCGGTCTTGCGAGTCGGCCGCGAGCGGCTCCTCTTTAAGGTCGACTCGGTAGTCGAGGGTGTTCATTTCACGCGCGGAACGCCGCCCGAGAAGATTGGCTACAAGGCTCTCGCTCGGCCACTCTCGGACATTGCGGCGATGGGGGGCGTACCGGTCGCCGCGCTGGCCGCGGCCGTGCTCCCTCGATCGTGGCCTCTCGCGCGGGCCAAGCGGCTTCAATTAGGGATGGAACGGCTCGGGGTGCCCGTCGTCGGCGGCGACATCACCACCCACCGGGGGCCGCTCATGGTGAGTGTCTCGGTCCTCGGCGACATGAAAGGCGCGGCGCCGGTGCTCCGGAAAGGCGCGCGCCCGGGCGACGTCCTCCTCGTGACCGGTCCGCTCGGCGGGTCGATCCACGGCAAGCACCTGGTGTTCGAGCCGCGTCTCGAGGAGGGGAGGCTCTTTGCGACGCGCTTGCGCGTCCACGCGATGATCGACATCAGCGACGGATTCGCTCGCGATCTCGGACATCTGTGCGCGGCCAGCGGGGTGGGCGCCGTGCTGGACAGGATCCCGATCATGGACGGCTCGACGCTGCGGGGGGCCCTGTACGACGGCGAAGACTATGAACTCATCGTCGCCGCGTCACCCGCGACCGCTCGGCGCATCGAACGCGAGGGGTGGGCGATGCGAGTGGGTGAGGTCTGTAAGGCGAAGGGGATTCGTCTCCTTTCATCCGGCGGCATCGTTCGAAAGATTATGCCACGAGGCTACGAACACCCACTGGTGTAGCATTCAGCGATCTGCCTTCAGCAGTCAAGAGGAGCGATATGCCGACCGCTGAATGCTGATAGCTGAGAGCTTGGAAAATGGCCCAAATGTCACCTCATGTGGAATTTCGCCACACCTCCAGGAGCGAGGCGGAGACCCGCCGATTGGGTGAACTCGCGGGTCAGGCCGCTCAATCGGGCGATGTCATGGGCCTCGTGGGCGATCTGGGCGCCGGCAAGACCCAATTCGTGAAGGGAATCGCGGTGGGCGCCGGGGTCGAATCGGCCGCTCTGGTGACGAGCCCGACCTTCGTGCTGTTGAATTCGTATTCCGGGCGGCTCCCGGTGCGCCATTACGATCTGTACCGCCTGGAATCCCCCGATCTCGAGGCGCTCGGCTATTTCGATCTCCGGGCCTCCTCACTGACCGTTGTCGAGTGGTCCGACAAGGCAGGGGATTTGCTTGGTGATCTGCTGGAGGTCCGGATCGAGGTGACCGGAGCCACGGAACGGCGCCTGGAAGCGCGCGCCACCGGCCCCCGGGGCCGGGCGATGGCCGCGCGGATTCGGAGCCTCCTCGAAGCGGGGCGGCTCAACCCCGAGTCCTGACCGGGCCGAGGCCGCCCCCGCACCGGAAGGGGGCCCGCATGGCGGCCACGACGCTCGATCACGCGACCGACGAAGCGCTCATCGAAGCGGTGAAGCGCGGAGATTCCTCGGCGTTCGGCATCCTGGCCGACCGCCACCGTCGTACGCTCACGGCCTTCTTTGCCCGACAGCTCTGGGATTTCAACGCGGCGGAGGATGGCGCCCAGGACGTGCTCCTGAAACTCTTCCGCTTCCTCGGCCGGTACGAAGCGCGCGCCCGGTTCACGACCTTCCTCATTACGGTCGCGAGGAATCACGGGATCGACCGACTCCGGTCGCGCCGATCCGCGCCGCGAACCGTTTCATTCGACGACTCCGACGGCGGCGACTCGACGGGAGTGGCGGACCGTCTCGAGGGGGACGAGCCCCGGCCCGACGATATTGCTTTGGACCACGAGCGAAATGCGGAACTGCGGCGGGCGATTTCGGCCCTGCCCGAGGCCCAGCGCGCGGTGCTCTATCTCGCGGCGTTCGAGGGGCTCGCGTACCACCGGATCGCTCGACGCCTCGCGATCCCCCTGGGGACCGTGAAATCCCGGATGCACACGGCTCTCGGCAGAATGCGCGAGCTCATGGCAGTAAGCGCCTGATCAGCCGAAAACAGGTGACTTCCTGCGGGCGGGCCGGTTTCATAGCCGCATGAGATACGGCTTCATCGTCCTGCTGATTTGCTCGGCGCTCGGCCAGGAAGCCCCTTGGACTCCCTTTAACGACCCCCTGAACCGCCGCCAGCCGGAGCCGACATCGACCATCGACGTGCGCCACTACGCGATCTCGTTGGAAATCGACGACCAGAATCCCAATCGGGAGATCAAGGGACGGGCGACGATCGATCTTGCCACCACCGCGGAAACGGGCACGATCGACCTGGATGCCGTCGACATGAAGATCGGCGAGGTCACGGGCGGGGACTCGAAGCCCCTCAAATTCACCCTCAAGGATGAAAAGCTCGCGATCGACCTCGGCCGGAATGCGCCCAAGGGGACGGAGGTCAAGCTGACCATCACGTACACGGGGCGCCCGACGAGCGGCCTCTATTTCATCGAGCCCGAGAAGGCCTATCCCAAGCGCCCGTGGATGATCTGGTCGCAGGGCGAAACCGAGTACAACCACCACTGGTTTCCCTGCTACGACCATCCGAACGACCGCGCCACGAGCGAGCTCTTTCTGAAGGTTCGTGACAAGTACCGGACCATCTCGAACGGAAAGCTCGTCGAGTCCGTCGCCGCCGACGGATGGCGGCAGGACTACTGGAAGATGGATATTCCCCACGCGGCCTACCTGACCTCGATCGTGGTGGGGGCCTTTGACGTCATGCAGGACGAGGTCGAAGGCGCGTCGTCCAAGGTCCCGGTCGCCTATTACGTGCCAAGCGGGTGGCATACCGAGGAGGAGATCCGGAACACGTTCAAGCGCACGCCGGAGAT
>DATHFI010000030.1:0-11841 GCA_035490275.1 Planctomycetota bacterium | reverse complement strand
CCCATTCGGGCACGATGTCTCCCTGTCCCACAATCTGAGGTGCGCCATGGCGAATAAAATCACGCCGTTCCTGTGGTTCGACACCCATGCCGAAGAGGCGGCGAAGTTCTACACGTCGATTTTCAAGAACTCGAAGATCGGAGCCGTCTCCCGGTACGGAGAGGGCACCCCCGGGCCGAAGGGCTCGATCATGACCGTCTCATTCAAGATCGAGGGCCAGGAATTCATCGCTCTGAACGGCGGCCCGACGTACAAGTTCACGCCCGCCATCTCGTTCGTCGTGAACTGCGCGAGCCAGAAGGAAGTGGACTACTACTGGGCCAAGCTGACCGCGGGGGGAAAACCCGTGCAATGCGGCTGGCTCGAGGACAAGTTCGGCGTGTCGTGGCAGATCGTCCCCACGGTGGTTTTCAAGATGTTGACGGACAAGAACCCGGCGAGGTCGAACCGCGTCATGCAGGCCGTGCTGAAGATGATCAAGCTCGACATCAAAAAACTGCAGGAGGCCTACCGGGGCTAGGGCCGGCCCAAGCCCGGTAATCCGTCGGGCTCGCCTACTTTCCCGCAGTGACTTTGATCCGGATGAGGGAATTCGAGCCCGCGATCGCGCGCTTCCGGGTCTCTTCGTTCAGCGATGGAATCAGGGAGACGCGCTTCTCGGCCGCGGCCTGGAGTTCCAGGAGAAGAATCGACAGCTCCAGCTCCCCGATCCCCGTCACGGCGCCTGGATGCGTCCCCTGGAACTTCTTGAGCTCCTCGAGGTGGTTGCGGACGTGCTGGGTCGCGATCGTGCCCAGGGCCGCCTCCACGGGAGGCGGGAGCCGGAACTGCTCCTTCCAGATTCGAACGACCCGGTCGGCCGCCTCCTCCACCGAGGCGCCCTCGACCATCCACACCTTGTAGTCCTGCTCCTTCATGAACCACGAGGGCCCGACGCCTTGCGCCAGGTGACCGAACTGGTCCTCGGTCAGGATCTCCTTCATCTGCCGGACGAATTTCAGCGTCCGTTCCGCCCGAACTTTCCACTTCGCGAGCGCCGGCGCCGAGGGATCGATGAGCGGCAGGAGGCTGTCCACCAGTTCGGCCACGGGCAGGCCCCGCCGCTGGGCCTCGGTCAGGGGCTCCTCGGCGAGGGCCACGATGACGGCCTCCACGAACGGGACCGACGCCAGCCGGTTCCGGCAGGCCAGCATGAAATCTTCATTGACGGGCAACTCCCGCGCCAGCGCCTGGACCTTGCCCCATCCGAATTCCAGGTCGGTCTTCACATCGCCCTCGACCCTGAGGGTCCGCTGTTCCTTCACCGCGCTTTCCATCTCCCGGTGGTACTGGACCAGCGCCTTGGCCAGCTTGGTCCAGGGGACCGCGCCGACGAGCTCCTTGACCGGTTCATCGGCCCGATCCCTCCAGGCGGCGTCCCGCGACGCGCCCTCTGGACCCACCGACTTCACGGCCTGCCCGAGAATCTGGGTGATCGCCTTCCCCATGGCCTGGTTCACGAGCCGCTGGAATTCCTCCTCGGTGCCCCACAACCACGGAGCCCCCGCCGCCCCGGCGAGAGCGATCCACCCCGCGGGCACGCGGATCTGCCCGCCGCCCGTGGAGAAGACGACGACGCCGGAAATCACGCGCATGCTCACCGTGGGGGGCCGGGGAATCCGCTCCTCCGGCTGGAACGCGGGCGTATCCTCGAGCACATGGACGATGAACTCGGTCCCCACCACCGTGAGCGTGGCCCCCTCGGCCTCCATGGAGAAGGGCCGGGGATCGGGAACCACGTTGCAATGGAGTTCGCCCGCGAGCAGCCGGAGGACCGCCTTGGGTCCGCGGTTTCCCCGGAACTCGACCAAGCTTCCCTGCCGGAGCTGGAACAGGCTGCCCTCTTCAAGCCGCAGCGTCGCTCCCGCCGAGCCCTCGACCCGGAGGCGCTCTCCCGAGGCGGGCACGTAGCCCGTGGTTTCGCTGAACCACTTGTCGCCCCGCTGGACGGAGACGCGGCCCGCGTTGATGCCCGCGCGCTCCTCGGCGATCCGGTTCATCCTCGATGCGAACGCCAGGCCGATCACGACCAGGGCGCTCGCCGCGATCGAGAACATCCAGATCCGCCTCGCGCGGGCGCGCCGGACGGCGGAGGACCGCTCCTGGACGAGGTCCTTGATTTTCTTGATGAGCGCCGTGCCGGGCTCCGGCGACTGGGTCGCATCGACGACCATGGCGCGTTCCGCCTCGAGTCGCCGCACCGTCTCGGCGCAGCCCGGGCAGCCCGAGACATGCAACAAGGCTTTGCGCTCCTCATCCGGGCCCATGAGGCCGTACGCCAGGTACGTCAGACGTTCCAAGTCAAGATGGACGTTCACGAGGGTTGTCTCCCCGAATAGGCGCGATCCCGGACCATCGACAGGGCGCGAAAAAGAACGACGCGGACGGAACTGGAAGGCAGCTCAAGCACCTGGGAAATTTCTTCGTTGGTGAAGCCCTGCTGGAATTTCAGCCACATCGGAACGGAGTAGAGCTCGGGCAGGGAATCGATGATGTCCTTGAGCTGCACGACGGCCTCGCGCCGCTCCGCCTCCGAGGCGGGATTGGCGACGGGCTCGGGATCCGACGCCGTCAGGATCTCCCGCTCCCGGCGCCGGCCGGAGGATCTCAGGTGGTTGCGGCAGACGTTGGCGGCGAGCCGGAAGAGCCACGGGGCGAACCGGCCGGTCCGTTCGTAGAGACTGATTCCCTGGATGAGACGCACGAACACCTCTTGGCAAGCGTCTTCGGCTTCCGCCCCGTTCCTCACGAAACGGAGGCAGAGCGCGTGCACCGGCTTCACGAAACGTCGTACAAGTTCAGTCCACGCGTCAGGGATCCCGCTCCGGGCAGCCTCCACCACCTCCTCATCAGTAGGCTTTACCACCCTCCGGATACTACACCGCGGACTACAGGAGCGTTACAGGGATTGCCCCCTCCCCCGGGTCGCATCAAGACGAACCTTGAACCTTGAACGTTGAACTTTGAACCTGAATAAGAAGGCCCGACGGGACATCAAAGCGACGCCCCGTCGGGCCGGTGGTGGTGGTCGTGGTGAAGGTTACTTCAGGGCGGGCCTCCGTCCGAAGCCGAGGCCGATCAAGGCCAGGGCCAGGAGCGCGAGGGCGACCGAGGGCGCCGCCGCGGTCGCGCCGAAGCCGCACGACTTCTTCGCGTCGCCCGCGCCGTGGTCGAGCTTGTCGTCGTACACCACGCGGAAGGTCAGGGACGGGCTCCAGGCGCTGAGATTGCCGCCGATATCCTTGGCCCGGACCCGCCAGAACTTGTTGGTGCGGGCCACGGAGAGCGTCACCGGGTAGGCGGACGTTCCGGCGGACGAGAAGATCTGGGCCTCGATGTCGATGAATCCGCCTTCGCGGGCCACCTGCAGTTCGTAAGAGATGCCCGACGTGGGACCGTTGTCCGTCGACTCCGTCCAATGCAGGACAACCGGGCCCTCCACCGGGTGGCCCGCCTCGACGTCCACGTTGGAAGGGTTTTGGGCGAGCGGGTCGGCGGGAGGCACCTGGTCGCTGCGGAAATCGGGGCTGCTTGCGTTCCCGAATGCCTCGACCCATGTCCCCGGTGTCGCCGGATAGGAGTTGGCGTACGTGTCCTCGACACGGTATCGCCAGTCGAAGTCTCCGCCCGTGGGAATGGTGTAGTTCACGGTGATCAGGCCCTGGTTCGTCAGGCCGGAGTCAATGGTGGCGGCCCCGGCCCACGTGGGCGCGGAGGCGGATTTGACCTGGACGCGGAGGCGGACCTGCTGGCCGGCGTCGGGGTCGGTGACGTTGGCGGAGAAGCTGATCAGGTTGTTGGTCCAGCCATCGGGCACCATCGGATCGGTCTGGGCCTGGAGCGCCGAGCCCGCCTGGCTGCCGGTCTGGTTGACGTTGGTCGGCGCATTGGGCGGCAAGCCGAAGCTCGGCGGCGTGAATTCCTCGCACTGGGTCGAGGCGCTGGGTCCTCCGTAGATGTAGCCCTTGTTGGCGATCGCGGCGCCGCCGAAATAGTACCTGTTGTAGGTACAGCTGGCGCGCTGGGTCCAGGTGTCGGTGAGGGGATTGTACTCGTAGTTCTGATTGGTGCTGTTTCCGCCGATCACGTAGACGCGGTTGCCCAAGCTCATGGCGACGGGGGAATAACGGGCCTGCTGGGTCCCGCCGCTGTTCACCATGGGCGCCTTCGTGGCCCAGGAGCCGGTGCCCGAGGCGGTCGTCGGGGGCGTGAACTCGTAGCAGACGGCGCTCAACTGGCTGTTCTGCGAGTTGTAGCCGCAGAGCGCGTAGACCTTCCCCAGGGCCGGGACGCCGGCCATGGTGTGCTGGTACAGGCCGTACGGCATGGTGGCCCGAGCCGTCACCGTGTCGGTCGAGGGATTGAATTCGTCGTTCTGGTTGGTGTAGCCGTTGTAGTAGCCGCCCGTGATGTAGATCCGTTCCCCCAGGTCGGTGGAGGTCGCGGCGGCGGCCAGGAGGTACCGGGTCGTGGTGAGCGTCGCGCTCAACGTGGTCCAGGTGTTCGCGGCGACCGAGTAGGCATCGATCCGGTTGAAATACTGGCCGGTCGTGGGGTTGTACCCGCCGAAGCAGAATACCCGGCCGTTGGAGTACGAGCCGGCGCAGTAGTACTGCGGTACCGGCAGGAAGGCCATGGTCGACCAGTAGTTGTTTACGGGGTCATACCGGGCGCACGCCTGGTAGTACTGGGGGTAGTTGTAGCTCACCCCGTACTGGTAGCCGCCGAAGACGTAGAGATAGGTCCCGTCCGAGGCTGCGGTTCCGTACTGGAACTGCTGGCCGCCGGTTTCATTCGCCCAAGTACCCGTGGGCGAAACCTGGGCCGACGCGATCCCGCTTCCCACGAAAAGCGCCAGCACCGCCACCAGAGCTTGGAATCTCGATGCCACAACCACCTCCATCGATTTCGCGGCCTGAGGATCGGCGGGAGCCGACCCCGATAACCCCACCATTGCCCTTACCACACCGCCGGGCGCGAATCCGTTACATTGATTTCGAAGATTCTCTGGTGCTTCTGAGAAGGGGGCGGAAAGGCTCGATCTCGCGGAGCTCCCAGCTTCCAGTTCCCAGCTCAAGAAGCTTCGGGCTTCGAGGCAAAAAGGGAAGATGAAGGCTCAAAGGGGAGTCCGAACCCCATCAAGATTCGTTGAAAATCGAAAAATCCGCGTCACATTCCGGGCTCCGCCTCATCCCCATTGGCGGTGTTCCAGAAAGGAGGCCGAATGAAAACCGTGGGATGCGTGGCGCTGGGACTCGTGCTGGCCGCGAGCCTCGGTTATCCGCAGGACACCCCCGGGGACAAGCCGGGGACCCAGGCCGACTCGAAGAAGTGCGACCTGGCCAAGGTGGAGACGCGCATTTACTGCGAGCGGTGCGACGCCTTCCCGTCCGAGGCCGACATCGAGAAGGGGGCCTGCAAGAAGTGCAAGGAGAAGGTCCAGCAGGTCTCCGCCTGCGTGAAGACGGCGTTCCGCTGCCACAAGCACGGCGAAAGCGAGGTCCTCCACTCCCGCCGCTGCTGCAGGCCCGAGGTCAAGGACTGCTGCGCCGAGGTCACCCTCCTCTCGAGGGTGATGTACAAATGCGACGCGTGCGGCCAGTCGAGCCTGACCGAGAAGGGCGTGCGCCACCTCAAGGATCCGTGCGACGGCAAGGTCGCCCGGACCTGCGAGAAATCCGGAACCTTCCCCCACGGCGGGGAGGAAACCGTCAAGGCGGACGAGGCTCCCAAGCCCCGGCAGGGGGATACCCCCAAGTAATCTCTCGCCAGCCATCCCCTGACGAAGCGCGGCCCCGGCCCCCCAGGCCGGGACCGCGCATTTTTTTTATTGGGGCCCCATAACTTTCCGGGTCGGGGATAATCAGTAGATTAGGGAGTGGACCCGACGAGGAGGACCTGAATGACCGACCCCGACCGCTCCACGCGGCTGGCCGACATGCTCGCGCGGAAGGCGGACGAAACGGCGCTCCAGCTCACCGGGGAGCCGTCCAAGGCCGACTCCGAACTCATGGAGATGGCCCGGAAGGGCGACCGGGAGGCGTACGGAAAGCTGTTCGAGCATCGGGCCGCCGGCATCTGGCAGATGGCCTACCTCATCCTGCACGACGCCGAGGCGGCCGAGGACGCCGTCCAGGAGACCTTCACCGCCGGGCTGGAACACCTCGCCGATTTCAGGGGGGAGTCGGAACCCCGGGCGTGGTTCTGCGCCATCGCCCTGAACGCGTGCCGGCAGAGGATCCGGCGCCGGCAGATCCGTGAAACGCTCGCCGAGACCTCGGCGCTCGAGGCCGCCCGCCCGCACGGCCCGCCGAAACGAGGCGTCCTCACCAGCCTCCTGCGCCATGAGACGAGCCGGAGACTGGCCATCGCCCTCGGTTTCCTCACCGAACCGCAGCGCGAAGTGTTCGTCCTGCACTACGTCGAGGGGCTGGCCTTCGAGGAGATCGCGCGGATCACCACCCGCAAGCCGGGAGCGTTGCGGGCCCTGGCCCACCGGGCCCGGGCCGTCCTGCGGGAGAAACTGCGCGAGGAAGAGACCTCCCTTCCCCGGGCGTGAGACCAGGGTAGCGGGTTAGTTTCCAGATTCCAGATCCCAGATCCCAGGTTCTGAAGTTTCGAGTCGCGAGCCCGAAACCTCGAACGAATCCAAGTGACACCGCGCTTTGAGGCCCGAAGCTGGTAACTTCGGGAAGCTGGAACCTGGAATCTGGGATCTCGAAACTCCCCCAGGCCCTCCTAGGGAAGGTCCTTCACGATCCTGAATCCGAACGAGCGGTCCCGTCGATCGGCCGGCTTGCCGATCCGTCGGGCGGCGCGGGCCGTGGTCCTCGAATCGTCCCCGGCCGCCACACCCCCTCGCAGGACTTGGTACCCCTTGCCGAAATCGCCGTGATGGGTCGAGGATCCGGGGAAGGCCTCGAAAACGTTTGATGTCCACTCCAGCGGGCCGCTGCCCATGCCCGAGCACCCGGACGCGGAGATGTCCTTGGCCTGCGGATCGAAGGCGTCCCCCCAGGGATAGACCCGGCTGCGATCGGCCTCGGAATCGAAGGCCGCCGCCTTTTCCCACTCACCCTCGGTGGGAAGTCGTCCGCCCGCCCACTTCGCGTACGCCGCGGCGTCATGCCAGTCGACGCCCGTCACCGGTTCGTTCTGCGGCAGGTCGGCCGACCACCCTTCCGGTGTATGGTTCTTGTCGGGCGGCTCGTCGGGCGGACAGGTCTCGTGTTTCCCGGCCCGGACCGCCTCAAGGAACTTCCCGTACTCCGCGCGCGTGACTTCCCGCGCGCCGATGAAGAAGGCGACCGTTTCGGCGGTGTGCCGCGGCCGCTCTTCCTCCGGACCTGTTTCCGAGCCCATGAGGAACGGCCCGGTCGTGATGAAGACGAAGCCCGGAGGGGTGTTGGCGGCGGCTTCCATCTCGCGCACGAGCGAAGTCACCCCGGAGGAGACCTCTCCCGTCTTGAGGAATTCCTCCCGGGCGCGGCGGATCGCGAGGAGCGCCTCGCTCCATGACCTGGACTTGCGCAGCCTCACGGCCTCCTCGAGGAGTTTTCCGCCCTCGCGGCGGGCGACGTCCACCTTGTCGTGGCGGGCTTTCGCCTGTCCCGCCTGGGCGCGATTGAGCGCCTGCTCCAGGTACGGCTTCAGGGCGCCGGGAGCGGCGAGACGCTTCCGGTAGATCTCGATCGCGCGCTCCCAGGCTTCCGCCGCTTCCGCCTCGGCCGCCGCCTGGAGGTCGCGGCAGAATTCCAGGCCGGCGGAGGCCTCCGGTTGCCGGGCCTTGTCGGCGAATTCGAGCATCACCTCGTAGGCCCGGACCGCCTCCTTCCAGTCGCGCTCCTCGATCTTTTTCGCGGCCTTGGCTTCCCACTCCTTGAAGCGGGCCTCCCGGTAGCGCTCACGGGCCCGTTTGTACTCCGGCGACTCGAGCCCGAAGTGGCGCTCGGCGAGTTTCATCGCCTCCGGATAGTCCCCCAGTCCGATCGCCTGTTCGACCGCCTGCGCGTTCCGCTCCCGATCCGACACCGGGGACATGTAGAACTTCCAAGCCACGGCAAAGGCCGCACCGCCGGCCACCAGGAGCGTGAGGGCCAGGAGCGCCAGCCGCCGGGGTCGGCGCCGACCCGGGGCGCCCGTGCCCGCCTCGATTTCCTGTCGGGTCCTGGTGAGGCCCTCGAGCAGCTCCTCGGGGTTCTGAAACCGGTCCCCCGGCTGCTTGGCGAGGCACTTCAGGATCAGCCGCTCGAGCGGCTCCGGCACCGTGGGATCCACCGCACGCGGGGAGGGAGGTTGGTCGTGCACGTGGCGGAACATGAGCGAGGTGATCCCCTCGTCCTCGAAGGGGGTGCGGTTCGTGGAGAGCTCAAAGAGGACCACGCCGAGCGAGTAGATGTCGGAGCGCACGTCGGTGGCCAGGCCGAGGCCCTGCTCGGGCGAAAGGTAACGCGCGGTCCCGGCGACGGCGGCCGACTGGGCGGCGTCATTCCGGAGGCTCTTCGCGAGGCCGAAGTCGGCCACCTTCACGGTGCCGTCGGGCGAAATCAGGATGTTGGAGGGCTTGATGTCGCGGTGGATGATGCGGAAGCGCCACGCCGCGCGCAGCGCCCTCGCGACCCCCTCGGCGATGCGCAGGACCTCCTCCGGCGCGAACCGGTCGCCGCGGCGCAGCCTCGCCCCCAGGTCGTCGCCGGGGACGAACTCCATCGCGTAGAACTGCCGGCCGTTCCATTCCCCCGCGCCGAAGACCTGCACGACGTTGCCGTCGATGACCTGGGCGAGGAGCTCCGCCTCGCGGCGGAACCTCTGGACGAACTCGGGAAGGTCGATCGAATCGGGTCGGAGGAGCTTGATGGCGACGTCGCGTCCCAGGGAAATCTGGCGGCCCCGGCAGACGGTCCCCATGCCGCCCTGCCCGAGTATCTTGTCCTGGAATATCTCGTAGTCGGAGATTCTCGAAACGGATTCTGTCATGCGGACCCGGCGGCCACTATAACCGCAATCCGCCGCAATCTCGGTCCTCAAGGTCCGGAAAGAGAGGGCCCGGCCTGGAAAGCCCAGGCCGGGCCCCTCGAGAGGAGTGCCTAGTCGATCCTCCACACGCCGTTCACGAAGACGTGGCCGCAGCCGGGGCCGTGGACGTGGCCGCGCCAGTAGTACCACTGCCCGTGGTACTGGTAGTGGCCTCAGCCCACGCCGCAGACGTGGGCCACCGGCAGGACGACCTCGACGCCGGTGACCACGCCGTCGTGCGTCGTGACGATGCACGACGTCATGGAAGCGGCCAGCACGAGGACGGCCAGGAATCCGATCCATCTCCACATGGCTTCCTCCTATTCCTCCCCGTCCGTATTGATGCGCGATTCCCGCGGGCGTTACGTTTCGCGGGGCCTGATTCCGCGTAACGTCCCACGCGCCCCGCGCATCAATTGAGGTGTCGGAGGGACCTCATGAAGAGTCGCTATCTGAAGGCGTTGCCGATCGCCGCCGCGATCCTGTCGCTCTTCCTGACCGGATGCTCGTACTTGGGCACGGCGAAGAGTTTCGAGGCGGCCGATCTCCGGCGCGAGCCGGGCTGGGTCGCCGTCCGCGGAGTCTCCGAAATCCGGCAGGGGTCCACCGAGGATTGCGGGGCCGCGGCCCTGGCCATGATCTTCTCGTGGTGGGGAGTCCACGAGGACGGCAAGGAGGTCCTCGCCGCGTGCCCGGCCGGCGAGGGGGGCATCCGGGCCGCCGATCTCCGGGAGCACGCGAAGTCCAAGGGGCTTTCGGCGTACCTGTTCCACGGACAGACGGAAGACTTCGAGCGCGAGCTGAATCGGGGCCGGCCCCTGATCGTCGGCATGGTGAAGCCGTTCATCTCGGGGGGTCGGACCCATTACGAAGTGGTCGTGGCCTGGCATCCCCAGAAAAAGATCGTCGTCACATTGGATCCCGCGGCCGGGTGGAGGCAGAACGCGCTGGACGGATTCCTGCGGGAGTGGGAACCGGCCGGTCGCCTGACCCTGCTCGTGTTCCGCGAGGACGATCCGGAAAAGTCGAAGTCGGCAAGACCGTAAGCAAGAAGGGAGGTCGCCCATGCGTTGGATGAAGGCGTCCCTGATCGTGCTTTCCGTGGCGCTGCTGTCCGCCACGACGCCGATGCCCGTCGGCGCCGCGGACAGGACGGTGTGCGCGGGAGCCCTGGACGATTACGCGGCGCGGGAGGCGCAGGCGCCCGACCTGGCGCAGTTCACCGGCGGGGCCCTCGTTGAATTCGCCCTGACGCTGGCCCTCCTCGTGATCGTGGTCTGGTTGGTGCTCGAACTCTGCGACACGCACATTGAGATCTACCACCATCCGACCCATCCGCCGCCGGAGCCCAGGCCGTAAGGCCGGCCTCCGGCCCGCGACACCTCGCGGCCGGCGTCCGCCACGGGCGCCGGCCGCCGGGGGCAATGGATCTCCGGAAGCGCCGGCCAGTCCTGTCACTCTTGAGAGAGTCTCCCAGTTTCACGCGCACGGTTTTCGAGTTGACGTCCTCGGGCCGCTCGTATTGGCGACGGCCGCCCTGACGCTGGGCCTGATCCTTCCGGTCATCCATTTCTCGTGGGCGCTGAAGACGGATACGACGTTCTCGGTGCTCACGGGAATCTCGGACCTTCTCCAAGGTGGGCACGTCTTCATCGGCCTGATCATCCTGTTCTTCTCCGTGATATTTCCCGTGACCAAGATCCTCTCGCTGTACGCCCTGTGGTTCCTTCCCCTGCCGGCGGCCTCGAGGGAGACGCCGCTGAAGTGGCTGGAATTCCTGGGCAAGTGGTCCATGCTCGACGTGTTCGTGGTGGGAATCCTGGTCGGCACGCTCGATCTCGGGATTCTCTCTGAAGCGACACCGCAAGTCGGCGCGTACGTCTTCACGCTGGCCATTCTTCTTTCGATGACGGCGACGCGACGACAGTCTCGTTGGGCGCGACGCGCGGCGGCCGCCGCTCCCGTCCCGGCGCGACCCTCCATCGCGGTCCCCTTGCTCGCGGTCGCGGCGCTCTTCCTCCTGGCCGCGGGGCTGGAGCGTCCGCTCCTGAAGATCGACAAGTGGATCTTCTGGAGGAACGAGTACTCCGTCCTGGGAGGGACGGCGATGATGTTCCGGGAAGGTCACGCGCTCCTGGCCGTGATCGTGGCGGGATTCGTCATCGCGGCGCCGATCGTCCAGGCCGCGGGGGCGGTCGGCCTGTGGGCGTTCGGGCGGTCCCGCCGGGCGCACGGGTGGATCATGGCCGTGCTACGCCACGTCGGGAGATGGGCAATGGCGGATGTTTTCGCGCTCGGCCTCGCGGTCGTGCTGACGAAGCTCAACGGGGTCGTGAACGTGGCGACCCAGCCGGGACTCTGGCTCTTCGTCGCCGGGGCGCTGCTGGTCTCCGCGGTTTCCTGGAGCCTCACGGCACCGCCGGCGTCCCGCGCGTAGACTCTGAGGCCTACCGCCGCTTCTTGGCGGCCTTGGCGGGCTTCTTCGGCGCCGTCCGCTTGGCGGCCGGAGCCTTCTTCGACGGGGCCGGCAGGTTGGGCTGCCAGAGCCCGAAACTGTTGCCGTCGGGGTCCGCGACGATGCGGAACTTTCCCATGCCCGGAACTTCCATGCGGTCCGTGATGACGCGACCGCCGAACTCCGGGACTTTCCGGGCGGCCGCTTCGAGATCGGCCACGGTGATGTAGTTCGTGATGTGCCGGGGCGCGCCGGGCGGCGGATCGAAGAGGCCTCCGCCGATCTCCCCTTCGCCCGTGTTGTAGACGGTGTACTTCAACTCGGGCACATGG